>NZ_JBSMEZ010000005.1:0-9897 GCF_056498605.1 Profundibacter sp. | reverse complement strand
GAGACAGGGATTCGAACCCTGGGAACCCGTGAAGGCTCAACGGTTTTCGAGACCGCCCCGTTCGACCACTCCGGCACCTCTCCGCAAAAGTAGGTTTAAGCATGTCGAACCGGCCCGTATTTAGGGTGCATGTGCCCCCCATGCAAGCGGGAATTTTGGCGCGCTATTTTAGCGCGTCAAACAGATCACCCAGATCGTCCTCGTACCGCTGCCATGCCTTGACGGACGAGCGGTAGATCGGTTGGCGCACTTGATAGACCGACAAGGTATCGACACGGCGTTTGGTCTGGTGGGAATTCAGGCAGGCGTCTTCCCATTCTAGCCCGCAAGCCGCCAACAGTTTGCGGGATTCTTCCTCGGGGTTGGCGGTCAGGGCGTCATAGTGGATTTCGTGGAAATATCCTGGCAGGGTCTCGCGCCAAAAGGCGATCATATCCTCGAACAGCTTATAATAGGTGCCAAGGTCGCGCAGATTGTAGGCATAGCCATGTGTGCCCTCGCGGAATACGTTTTTATAGATCGACAGCAGGTTGTCGCGCGGATCACGCCGCACCACCACGACATGGGCGCGGGGCAGGGCGATTTTGACCAGTCCCATAAAGGTATAGGTCTGGATCGATTTATCGGTGATCCGGTCCGCATCGGGGAAAAGGGCGCGCATGTAGTCGGTATAATGCTGGCCCAGCTGTTTCAGGGCGTCATTGCCAATATTGGTGACCGCGTTAAAGTCCCCTTCGGGCGTGCCAATCAGCTGATACGCTTCGCGGGAAAATTCACCAATTTCACCAGCGCCAGTAACGGTGCTGTGGCTGGCCAGAATTTGCTCCACCAATGTGGTGCCGGACCGTGGCATACCGGTGACAAAGATCGGCGCGAAGCTGTCGTCGCCAACACCGTCATAGGCGGCAAAATCAACATTGCGAAACGCTTGTTTGATTTTATCGAGTTCAATGGCGCGAACATTCACATCATAGGGGTGTGCCTTGCGCATCAGCCCGTTGGCGGTGTTCAGATATGGGAAAACCTGATTGTATTCCTTGCAATCATCCATTGCTTTGGACAGGGCAAAGCCGAGGTGCATCCGGTCGGCCTCACTCAGCCGCTTATCGGCATAACGCTCTTTCATCTGGCCGATCAAAGGATCATCAGCGCTGAATTTGTGCGAGGCGCTGAAGGTGCGGTAGGTTTCGCCGTTGCTTGGCTCTAGTTCAATCGCCTTGCGAAAATCCGCATCAGCCGCCGCGAATTCGCCCTGAGTTTGCAATAATGCCGCTCGGCGAGAATAAGCAAAGGCGTAATCTGGGCTAATTTCAATGGCTTTGGTAAAATTTTTCATTGCGTCATCATTTTGGCCCAACACCCCTTGGGCCCGTGCCAGCATTGCATAGACCTGTGCCGATTTGTCCCCCAAACGGATCGCCGCCTGAAAAGCTTCAATCGCATCCCCGTCCTGTTCGGCCTTGGCCAATAGCGTGCCGAGGGTGAAACGGGCCTCGGCCAGTTTTGGGGCCAGCTTGCAGGCATCGCGAGCCAGCATCAATGCTTCGTCATCCTGAACCATTCGCGCCAGTGCACGGGCCAGATTAGACATGGCGACTGCCAGCTTTGGGTCGGCATTCAGCGCACGGCGTAATTCTTCGGCGGCATCAACGGGCCTGCCAATATCCAGCAACAAACGCCCCAGATCGTTGCGGATAACTGCGGCGTTGGGGGCCAGTGTTATGGCATGGCGGTAACTGGCCAGTGCGGTGTCGGTTTTACCTAGGCGGGCTTGGGCTGTTGCAAGAATATGTGCCGCGGTCGAGGATCGGGGATGCGTTTTTAACAACACCTGTGCGCCGGTTTGCGCCAATTCAAACTGTTGCGCGTTCATGTTCGATATCAGCGCGGCAATTTCTTGCGGGCTAACCCCGCCCAACCCATCCTTAGGTGACGATTTATGTGCCGAAAACGTGCTGCCGATTTTGGCCTTTTGGTGAGGTTCTAGTGGTGTCTTGGACAGATGCTTTAGAAAAGCCGAAATTTGTTCCTTATCGCCGAGTGATTTCAACACCTCGGCCCAGAACTGCCAGATGGCGGCCTCTCCAGGTTTAAGCGCTGCTGCCTCTTTCATATGCGGCAGGGCTTTTTCATATTTTCCGCCGGATGCGAAAATACGGGCCACTTGAAAATGGACTTCGGCAATACGCGGATTGACATTGAATATCGCCTGATAGGCCGCAAGCGCCTCGTTCAGCTTGCCAGCGTTCTGCAGGCTAAGTGCCTTTTGATACAGGGCAGGGATTTGTTTTGGTGAAATTGGCGGCACGGCAGTGTCTTTCGTTGTTATTCAGGTCATGGTTTAGGGGGTTTGGCGCGAGCTGTCCAACAAACATAATCGCTGCCTGCTCTTGAATTTACTCAAGGTCATATTCCCCCTATAAGGTAACACGCAATAGCCCAGACTGGACCCCCATGTTAAAACGTTTTTACCTGATCGTTGTTTTGCTGCTTCCCGCATTCGATGCCGCCGCACAGGACGCGGCGCGGCTGGATCCTTTGATTGATGCGCTGCAACTGCATGAAATATTCGCGGTGATGCAGCAGGAGGGGGTCAGCTATGGCCGTGACCTTGACCGCGAGCTGTTGAGCAATGCGGGCGGGGAAAAATGGCAGCGAGCGGTTGATGAAATATATCAGTCCGAACGAATTTGGCAGACTTTCTTGCCACGATTTTCGGCGGAACTGGACGGCGGGGATCTGAAGGCGATGCTGGCCTTCTTTGACAGCGATCGTGGTCGGCGTATTGTATCGTTAGAGCTGTCGGCGCGGCGTGCGTTACTGGACAAGAGTTTGGAGCAGGAAAGCCGTGACGCTTATCTTGCCATGCAGGACGAAGGGCATCCGCGCCTTGCCCTGCTTGAGGATTTTATCAATGCCAATGATTTGGTCGAATTCAATGTCACGGGCGCAATGAACGCCAGCTATGCCTTTTATAACGGCATGATTGATGGGCAGGCCTTTGATTACGAATTGACCGAAGATGAAATCCTGCGCGATGTCTGGTCGCAGGAACCGGAAATCCGGCTGGATACCCAGGAATGGATCTATGGCTATCTGACGCTGGCCTACGCCCCGCTATCAGACGATGATTTGCAGGCCTACATTGATTTTTCAGGCACCAAGGCGGGCCGCGCCCTGAATGCGGCGCTGTTTGCCGGATTTGACGATGTGTTTACCAATGTGTCCAGGGCGCTTGGCTTGTCGGCGGCGGGGTTTGTGAAGGGCGAGGAGTTATAAGCCTATTGGCCATGCACCATGAACCAGACAACCAACTGTTCACGGGCCTGCGGGGGGGCGGGGGTGAATTTGGCAATATCGCTTTGCATTACGCGGATCATCTCGGGGCGCGCCGCTGGCGGAACACAGGCCAGATCAGCCCCAGTCGTTAGGGCAGGGCCGCCGCCCGCGCGAATGTCATCCAGAATCTCGTTCTGATGCGCCGCCACATGCCCGCTCACCCGATTGCGCCGTGCGTTATAGGTGGCGTTTTCAATGCCGGTGCCCACCACCATACCCGGCCACATCACCGGATTACCCAGATGCCCCATGTCACAGCCGCCAAGCGCCAGAACCAATCCTAACCAAATGATCCGCATTTCCCTATATTCCTTCACTCATTACGCTTGACTTATCCCCGTAATTCCCAGATAAGCCCGCTTCTTGGCAAGGATAACTTTGTCAGGTTTGCGTAATGTCGCCCATAAGGGCGCGCAGTTCGAGGCGCCGATATAGGCACAACACCCAGGGTTGGGCGGCCACAGAACGCGGAAAAACAAAGGAATACCATATGTTTGCGGTTATGAAAACCGGCGGCAAGCAATACAAGGTTCAGTCAGGCGATGTCCTGCGTATTGAACGTATTGCGGCCGATGCTGGCGAAAAAGTCCAGTTCAGCGAAATTTTGATGATTGGTTCTACAATCGGCACACCCACTGTTAAAGGTGCGGGCGTTCAGGCCGATGTAATCGACCAGATCAAAGGTGAAAAACTAATTCACTTTGTAAAACGTCGCCGGAAACACGGCTCAAAGCGCACAAAAGGCCACCGTCAAAAGCTGACTTTGGTGCGGATCACGGACATCCTTGAAAAAGGTGCTGACAAATCCGGCGTAAAAGAAGCCATCGGCACAGGGTCTGTTTCGGCAGCTGCTATTGCGGCAATGAAACCAGCCAGCAACAAGCCAGCCCGCGCAGAGCAAGGTAAACCAGCCCCGAAAGCCAAGGCTGCTAAGGCGAAACCGGCCAAGGCCGAAGCCAAGCCAGCCGCGAAACCGGCTAAAGCGGAAGCGAAACCTGCGAAAAAGGCAGCCGCCAAGCCCGCCGCTAAAAAAGCAGCCCCCAAAGCTGCATCCGGTGCTGACGATTTGAAGCAATTGTCCGGTGTTGGTCCCGCACTTGAGAAAAAACTGAACGAAGCAGGCGTAACCACATTTGCCCAAGTCGCAGGCTGGTCTAAAGCTGATATTGCTGATATGGACGAGAAACTGTCGTTCAAGGGTCGTATTGAACGTGAAGACTGGGTCGCACAGGCCAAAAAACTGGCTAAAGGCTAAGGAGAGACAAGATGGCACATAAAAAAGCAGGCGGTTCATCCCGCAACGGTCGCGACAGTGCAGGTCGTCGCCTTGGCGTTAAAAAATTCGGTGGCGAAGCCGTGATTCCGGGTAACATTATCGTGCGTCAGCGCGGCACAAAGATGTGGCCGGGCGAAGGCGTCGGTATGGGTAAGGACCACACAATCTTTGCCAAGGTCGAAGGTAACGTGACCTTCCACAAAGGCCTCAAACGCCGCACATTTATTTCGGTCCTTCCGGTGGCGGAGGCCGCTGAATAAACCGAAACCTTATGGTAAGAAATTAAAGGGATCGGTGGCAACACCGGTCCTTTTGCTTTTCGATATTGTTGTGCCTAAAAATCGCTCCAGTGTCACAGTAGATTGAAGTTCCGGTGACGGCCTGACGTCTTGTAACGACGCACGTTAATCGCCATCTGATCCAGATGCTACCCAAAGGAGGGACAGCATGAGACTCGAGACGATCATTAACCAGCCAGTCATAGAATGCGAACGGTTTACCCTGCGCCCGTTGCGCAAATCCGACGCGGGCCTGTTGGAGCTGTATTCCAGTGACGAGCGCATCGCGCGCTCTACCTCAACCATTCCGCACCCGTTACCGCCGGGCACCACCGAGGCCTTTATCACCCGCGTAATGGCAGATGATCGCCGCGAAGATGTATGGGTGCTGGATGGCACAGCCCATGACCACGCCGAATTGCTGGGCGTGATCAGCCTGACCTGCATCGAGCGCGGGCAGGCCGAAATCGGCTACTGGATTGCGCCTGCGTTCTGGAACACGGGTTATGCGTCCGAGGCGGTTGTCGCGTTGCTGAATGCCAACCCCAAGACATGTAATTCGATCTTTGCCGAGGTATTTCAGGACAATCCGGCGTCAGCCCGCGTGCTGACCAACGCTGGTTTTGAATACATTGGCGACGCCGAAACCCATTCGGTTGCCCGCGGGGCCAATGTGGAAACATGGACCTATATTAAAAAGATGGGGGTGGCGCAGGCTTGAGGCCACGCGCTTTGTGCTCTATCGCCTAGACAGACAACAATTTTAAGGCCGCAAACCCATGAAATTCCTCGATCTTGCCAAAGTATTCATCCGTTCTGGCGGCGGCGGCGGTGGCTGTGTGTCGTTCCGGCGCGAAAAACATATCGAATACGGTGGCCCCAACGGCGGGGACGGTGGACGTGGCGGCGATGTGTGGGCCGTGGCGGTTGACGGATTGAACACCCTGATCGATTTCAGGTTCCAGCAGCATTTTTTCGCCAAAAATGGCCAGGCCGGTATGGGGTCGCAACGCACCGGTGCCGATGGCGACGATATTATCTTGCGGGTGCCGGTGGGCTGCGAAATTCTGGACGAGGACGAGGAAACCGTGATCGCCGACATCACTGAGGTTGGCCAGCGTGTGCTGCTGGCCAAGGGCGGCAACGGTGGTTTTGGCAATCTGCACTTCAAATCCCCCACCAACCGCGCCCCGCGCCGCGCCAACCCCGGCCTTGAAGGGGTCGAACGGGTGCTGTGGCTACGCCTGAAACTGATCGCGGATGCCGGCCTTCTGGGCATGCCGAACGCTGGCAAATCGACGTTCCTTGCCGCCACATCGAATGCGCGGCCCAAAATCGCTGACTACCCGTTCACCACCCTGCACCCCAATCTGGGCGTGGTCGGGGTGGACAACGCCGAATTTGTCATGGCCGACATTCCCGGTCTGATCGCGGGAGCATCCGAGGGGCGCGGCATTGGTGACAGGTTTCTGGGCCATGTGGAACGCTGTGCGGTGCTGCTGCATCTGGTGGATGCAACCAGTGAGGATGTGGCCGAGGATTACCGCGTTATTATCAATGAACTGGAACAATACGGCGGCCATCTGGCCGATAAACCCCGCGTCACCGCGCTGAATAAAATCGATGCGCTGGATGACGAGGAACGCGCCGCCAAATTTGCCGAACTGTCGGCTGTTGTGGACGGTCCGGTGATGCAAATGTCCGGTGTCAGCCGTGAAGGGCTGATCGATGTGCTGCGCACCGTTCGCGCCGAAATCACCGAGGACCGCATTCGCACCCGCAAGGCTGAACAGGCTGAAACCGAGGAGGAGGACGCAGGATGGCGTCCCTAACATCTGCCAAGCGATTGGTTGTCAAAATAGGATCGGCCCTGTTGGTGGACCGCACATCAGGGCAATTGTCCAGCGATTGGCTACACGCGCTAGCGCTGGATGTGGCTTGGCTCAAGGGGCAGGGTGCGGATGTGATCCTCGTGTCGTCCGGATCGATCGCGCTGGGGCGCGGGGTGTTGGGGTTGCCCGCCACAGAATTGGCGCTGGAACAATCACAGGCTGCCGCTGCCGTTGGCCAGATCCGGCTGGCGCGGGCCTATGAAGAAGCACTGGCGCCACACGGGATTACCACCGCACAAGTTTTGGTAACATTGGAAGACAGTGCCAACCGCCGACGCTACC
Source organism: Profundibacter sp. (assembly GCF_056498605.1). Lineage (NCBI taxonomy): Bacteria > Pseudomonadati > Pseudomonadota > Alphaproteobacteria > Rhodobacterales > Paracoccaceae > Profundibacter > Profundibacter sp. Next base: position 2,830 of record NZ_JBSMEZ010000005.1, on the reverse strand, counting down.
TGAATTCCCGCGCCACGCTGGAACAGCTGATCAACCTGGGCGTGGTGCCAATTGTCAATGAAAATGACACCATCGCCACCGATGAAATCCGTTATGGCGACAATGACCGCTTGGCGGCACAGGTCGCGGTGACGGTCGGGGCGGATCAATTGATCCTGCTGTCGGATGTTGATGGGTTTTACAGTGCCAATCCGACGCTGGATAAGAATGCGATCCGTTATGAGGTGATCAAACAGATCACCCCCCAAGTCGAGGCCATGGCCGGTGATGCCGGATCGGGGCTGTCCCGCGGCGGGATGAAAACCAAACTGATGGCGGCAAAGGTTGCGATGACTGCGGGCTGTGCGATGGCGATCTGCAACGGCTTTGCCAAACGGCCCCTATCGGCGCTGCATAACGGTGCCAATGCAACATGGTTTGCCCCACAAGACGATCCACAAGCGGCACGCAAACGCTGGATCGGCGCGATGAAACCAAAAGGCAGCATCACCATCGACGCCGGTGCCGCCCGCGCCCTGAACAGTGGAAAATCGCTATTGCCAGCCGGTGTGACCACCGTGACCGGTGATTTCGACCGTGGCGATCCACTGACCATCCTTGGACCGGATCAGCTGCCGCTCGGGCTTGGCCTGTCGCGCTATAACGCGCATGATTCGATGGCGATCAAAGGCAGACGTTCGGATGACATCGAGGTCATCCTTGGCTACAAACCCCGCACTGCCCTGATCCACCGTGATGATATGGTGCTATAAAGACTTTCTTCTTTTCTTAAATATCTCCGCCGGAGGCATTAATCTAATGAACGATAAAATTAAAACCATGATGGCTGACATCGGAATCCGCGCCAAAGCGGCCGCCGCCGAGCTGGCCCACGCCAGCGCTGCAGCAAAAGAATCCGCCCTGCAGGCCGCAGCAGATGCAATCTGGGACAACCGCGCTGACATCCAAGCAGCCAATGAACAAGACATGGTCTATGGCCGCGACAAGGGGTTGACTGCCGCGATGCTGGACCGATTGATGTTGGATGAGGACCGGATCAAAGCCATGTCTGAGAGCTTGCGCATGGTTGCGGCGCAAAAAGACCCTGTGGGCGATGTGATTGCCCAGTGGGATATGCCGTCAGGGCTGAACATCAAGCGGGTCCGCACGCCTTTGGGGGTGATCGGCGTGATCTATGAAAGCCGCCCGAATGTGACGGCAGACGCCGGTGCGCTGTGCCTGAAGGCGGGCAATGCGGTGATTTTGCGGGGCGGCTCGGAAAGCTTTCATTCCTCGGCAGCGATCCATGCCTGTCTGGTTCAAGGGCTAAAGGCGGCGGGGCTGCCTGCGGACGCAATCCAGCGGGTGCCAACCCGTGATCGGGCTGCGGTTTCGCAAATGCTGACCATGACAGACAGCATCGACGTGATCGTGCCGCGTGGTGGCAAGGGGCTGGTTGGATTGGTGCAGCGCGAGGCCCGCGTGCCGGTTTTTGCCCATCTGGAAGGGATTGTGCATGTCTATATCGACGCCTCTGCCGATGCCGGCAAAACCCGCGCTGTAGTGATGAACGCCAAAACGCGGCGCACGGGGATTTGCGGATCAGCCGAATGTTTGTTAATCCATCAGGATGTAGCCGCGCTGGGTCAGCAGGTGATTGATGATCTGATGGCCGCAGGCGTCGAGGTGCGGGCCGGTGCTGGTTTGAATGGCAGCAAGCGGGCCACCGAAGATGATTTCGGCCACGAGTTTCTGGATATGATCATTGCGGCGCGTCTGGTTGACGATGTGGATGGTGCGATTGCCCATATCCAGCAATATGGATCAAACCACACGGATGCAATTATGGCCGAGGATGCGCATGCGGTTGCGCGGTTCCTTGAGCGGCTGGACAGTGCGATATTGATGCACAATGCCTCGACCCAGTTTGCCGATGGTGGCGAATTTGGTATGGGGGCCGAAATTGGCATTGCCACGGGCAAGATGCATGCGCGTGGGCCGGTGGGATCAGAGCAGTTGACCAGTTTCAAATATATCGTGACAGGGGATGGCACGGTACGCAATTAAACGGGGTTTGGTCGCCGAAATTCTTTGAAAGAATTTCACAAGGAAAATTTGAAATTTTCCTAACCGCAACAAAACTACGTTGTTTTGCAAAATGAACAATCAGGTTGCGTCAAAAGGACAAGGCGATCACATCGTCACCCAAACTGGTCTGCAAGCTACAGCTAGCATGTTTGGCCGCATCCGGCACAAGCGCGAAATGCACTTCGGCGGGCGAGATTTCTTTCTCGATATCGGTTGAAACCAGCAATTCCCAAATGGACGGATCGATGTTCATCCTCTCGGCGTTGCAATGCAGGTTCCAGCCGCCCTGACTCTGCTTCACATTAATCGTGCCGCCATATGGCAGGGCCGTCTCGAAACACTGGATCAGCAGAAACGTCAGTTTGACCTGTTGTCGCTGCAGGCTTTCGTCGCTGATCCAATTGACCCGCACACGGCTGCCCGCCGACATATCCTGCAAGATCGAAAGGATTTCATCGCGGCCAATCATCTGGCCGCGCCGCGCCGCGCCAAAGGCAATACGGAAAAACCGGATGCGGGCGTTGGCGTTCATCACGCTTTCGCTGATCAGCGCCATTTCGGGCCCGTCCACAGCCCCCGCCATGCCCAATAATTCTACCCCATTGCCGATTGCCCCCAAAGGGCTGATAAGGTCATGGCAGATGCGAGAGCCGATCAGGGCAGCGATATCAATTTGGGCAGTGGTCATAGGAACAGTCCAGTCATCAGATAAGGGGCGCAAAGCGTGAATGATTTTCTAGAACCGGGCATGTTGGTCAGGCAC
>NZ_JBSMEZ010000004.1:0-63640 GCF_056498605.1 Profundibacter sp. | reverse complement strand
TTTAAAGAGGTACGTGAGCTGGGTTTAGAACGTCGTGAGACAGTTCGGTCCCTATCTGCCGTGGGTGTAGGATACTTGAGAGGAGTTGCCCCTAGTACGAGAGGACCGGGGTGAACGTTCCACTGGTGGACCAGTTGTCATGCCAATGGCAGTGCTGGGTAGCTATGAACGGACAGGATAACCGCTGAAGGCATCTAAGCGGGAAGCCCCCCTCAAAACAAGGTATCCCTGAGAGCCGAAGTAGACCACTTCGTCGATAGGCCAGAGATGTAAGCGCAGCAATGCGTTCAGTTGACTGGTACTAATTGCTCGATAGGCTTGATTTGATCCAGTAATAGAAAGACTTTGCTGGAACAAAGCATACTACACACTACAAAATACACGATCAGGATAGTTGCGGCCAAAACCGCACTGATGTTTGCACTTCTTTCTCGGTTTGGTGGTCATAGCACAAGTGAAACACCCGATCCCATCCCGAACTCGGCAGTTAAGCACTGTTGCGCCAATGGTACTGCGTCTTAAGGCGTGGGAGAGTAGGTCACTGCCAAACCTAGTAAGAAATTCAAAATGTATCTCTCTTTCGATGCTTCCTCAGACACATATCTTATGCCTCTGAGGTGCATTTTTGGCGCGGGATGGAGCAGTCCGGTAGCTCGTCAGGCTCATAACCTGAAGGTCGTAGGTTCAAATCCTACTCCCGCAACCAAATTTTATCACGATAATTCAAAGACTTGAATGGATTTACCCGCCCAGCGGGCGGTAATTCCGTGTTGCAACACGTCGCAACACATTACGGCGTGATTCCAAACAGTTACGCTCATTCCCGATTCTTCCGTGCGACATGCATGCGACACGGCTTCCCCCTGTGTTCCCATTGCATCACTCAACGTAATTCCCGATCCATATCCACGATTGTATGAATCCATAGAGAGAATGGCTAAAAATAGGTCTTTGGAAATGGTCATTGGAAATCTCCCGATACAAAGTCAATTTTAATAAGAGAATCGGACAGCCCGGGAGCCGGGTCGCGATAAAAGTCGAAGTGACCGAGCAATTCCATGACAAGTCTAACAATCCTTGACTCGTACTGGGATAGGTTTAAGTTTTTGGTATTTAATGATGGAACAGATTGAGTTGGAACATGCTTGCGCTAACCGGTGCCATCCCTTCGGAACACTCACCCTTTACGTTCGGGGGCACTGCCAGTTTTACTGCGCGGTGGGGTCGCTGGGTGGACATGTCCCGCAAGGTCTTTGCACAAGCCGATCCTGATGACACCCGAGTCTGGTGCTTCACTGCCGCCCCCGGAATTTTTGAGGATGCCACCGTCGCCGGAGCTTGGCGATTGAGTTACACCAGCAGCGGTACGCCCTATCCTTTGGCCCTTTTAATTTCTGGCGATGTGCCCGTTGCTGACGACCCCTGGTTCGAGGCCGCGGCGCGGTTTTTGACCAAGGCCGTCAGTGGGATGGGATCTCTGCATGGTATCAAACGCCAGCTGAACGCGCTGCCGACTTTCGTTCCCGCCCCGCCGTTCACCCAAGGCGCTTACTTTTGGATTGACGACTGGGAGGTGCATGAGCTGCATTTTGACACCATCCATGATTTGGCGGCTGATGGTTTTTCCCAAATGCTAAGCCCGCGCCCCGAAATGGAGGAGGCCTGATGGGCAACTCCGTTTATGCGGAAGGCATGGGGTTTTTTCATAAAGGCAGCGGCGGAAAAGGCGTCGCCCCCGGTGATGTCTGCCTGACACCACCTCCACCGCCCGCCGGTCCGATTCCGGTGCCTTATGTGAATATGTTGCAGGCCTCCGATCTTGCGAAGGGGTCGAAGACGGTGAAGATCATGGGCAATCCCACGGCGCTTGAGAACGCCTCCCACATTTCAACGAGCACTGGCAACGAACCTGCCACACAAGGCGGTGGCGTGGTCACCCACAAAACCAAGGGCAAAGGTAGTTTCAAACTGTGGGCGTTCACGGTCAAGGTCGAGGGCAAGGGGGTTTGCCGACATGGCGACCCAATGGAGCAGAACACGGCCAGCCCGTTACCCAATTGCATTGACGCATCAGCATTCGTTGATTTTTTCATTAAAATGCTAGTCGAAGGAAACCTAAGACCCTGCGGAAACAAGAAATACGACCAAAAATGCAGACCCCCTCGGAAGGCTGCGCAGCGGGACGAGGTAAACGGCAAGCCGTGTTGGGAGTGTAAGCGAGACGGCAAAACCGATGCGAACTCGACCTATTTTGCAGACGGAACGAAAAAAACTCAAAAGACCCGTGACATTGCCTCAGGCAAATTCGAACAGAAAGCTTATATGACCCATGATCATCAGCCTCCACTAGTGGTAGCATGGAACTTAGGTGGCTGTCATATGGGGAAATCAGAATTCAAGAAATTCTTTAGCAAACCCGAAACCGTAATACCTCACTGCAAAGCTCATGCGTCTAGTCAAGGATCACAAGCGGCGGCTTACGCCAGAAACTTTTAATAGCACTCAGAACGGTATTCAGATGACAAATGCGATTGATATCCAAACAGAATATATTGAGGAGCTTCGCAACCTCCTCCCAGAATTGATGGCATGGTGGGACGGCCTGCTGGCATCTCGGCCTGCCGAAGATATTTGGGCTATTTGGCCGACAGGGCCAGCTGGACACCCACAGGTTTTGCAGATTTTTCGTAAATACTATTTCAAGGTGGATGTGTTAAATCACCAGAGTGAGGAGAGCTTCGGTGGCAACCCTGAGAAATCCCCGGTCGACATGTGGGGGATCGATGATCTGGGGGAAGCTGCAGATATAGTGCGACCTGTAGATCTATTGATCATTGAGATTCCTGAATTAGCGCCGAATCTTCAGGAAATCGTGGATGGCATTTGTTTTGTTCCAATAGGCGAGACCAGATCGGGAGACCTCTTCTGATGGCCCTTATTACACTCCATAGCACGCAAAAGGGCATCAACCGCCTGTTGGCCCAGCCCGCTAGCATACTCAGCGCCCCGTCGCTGGGAAGATCGTATGGGCTGGCTGAAGCCCCTTCGGAGCACCGCGATCTGTTCCGGCAATATGTGTTCGATCTGAGTACCGCATATGAGGTCGCCTCTGATTGGTGGGAGGGAACTATTGCTGCGCAAGAAGCACTCGGAAATGATCGTGAGATGTCCGTTCAAATAGCATTCGACAATCGGGTGGCTGGCGGAGCCGCTCACCCTCGTGTTGTCTGGATTGTGCGCCACTACTGGCTGGAATGCGTCCGTCTAAATAGAGGACCGGCGGCTGTTTTTCCCGAGGATTTACTCCTTAAATGGCTTATTGAGGAGGGCGAAGAAGAATTGGTCCGCTTGGTCGCTTGCATGCCCTACTGGCCCATCGGCCTTGACGCAGACGGAAACTGGTGCTGACCGATGGGGTTTGATGTCTGGCTTGAAAACCGAACACCCTTTGATGCCGCAACGCATGTGCAGATGGATGCAGACGGACAGGAAGTTCTGCTTCTGATGGTTTCGGCCAGTTTCGAGGTTGTTGCGCCGGATACGCCGCTCTCCATAGCACAGGCTCAACTGCCTGTGTGTTTTGCGGACGAGTGTTATGGCGATCCGGCCCTATCCTCGACCCGGTTTGAGGCCGATATTGCGTTGGAAAAACCGGGTGTCGAGGTTCTGGTCATCGGCTGTGCCCATGCGCCAGACGGTAAGCCCGCCAAACAAGTAAACGTTGGCCTTCGCGCAGGCTCGATCAACAAAGTTCTGACAGTCACCGGTGATCGGCTGGAAGCATTGGGCCAGATAAGTGATCCCACACCGTTTATCACTATGCCTTTGATGTGGGAACGCGCCTTTGGCGGCACTCGCGAGGACGGGGCTTGTGACGTGCGTAATCCCGTAGGGATAGGCTGGAAGAAAGCGCGCTCTGCTGATCCGGCGGCTCTCTCTGAGCACCCCAACATCACTTATGCCGGTGACATCGACACCACACCAAAGCCCGCTGGATTTGGGTCGGTTGGGCGTGGTTGGCAGCCACGCATCGGCTTTGCAGGCACCTACGACGACGCTTGGCAGGCAGAGCAGTGGCCGCTGGCACCGCAAGATTTCGACCTCCGCCATAATCTTTCGGCCCCCGTCGATCAGCAACTTGATGCTTTGCCTGCGGGTAGCGAGATCATATTGGTAAATATGACGCCCTCTGGGCGCTGGTCCTTTCGGTTGCCGCGCCTGTGCGTGCCGGTTCAGATGATATATGCCGATAGGATCGAGACGCTAGAGTTATCGACGGACACGGTGATCCTTGAGCCGGAGCAGATGCGCGTAACGTTGAAGTCGCGGATTGCCACCCAGCTGATCCGAAATCAGCCCAGACTGAAAGAAATCGCTTTTGGCCACGTCTCTCCGGTCTGGCTGAACGCGCGGCGCAAGGGCAAAGCCTATCTTAACCCAAATGGCGGTGATGGTACGTTACTATCTGTGCCGGTGTGGTCGCCATGACGCCGCTATATGTCGAAGGGCTGGGCATGGTAAGCGCGGCAGGGCTGACCCAACCGCAATCAACAGCTTCGTTCATCGCCGGGGTGAACGGGTTTTCCGAAGAGGTTGCCCCCGATGTGTTTACAGAGATGCAGACAGTGGCCAAAGTGCCCGCTGATTGGCGATTGCGTCCAAGTACCGCCGAGTGGCTGCTGAACCTTGCCGTTCGTGCGGGGCACGAAGCGATGGAGGACGCTGGAGCCGAATCCTCGCGCACCCTTTTGGTATGCAGCCCGCCCGAGACAGATCGCGAACACCCGTGCTGGTCAGAGATGTCCCACAACGCGTTTCTTTCCAGTCTAGAGCAGCGGCTGGGCGGCCCTTTCGCAAAGGGCTCACGGCTTGTAGATGGTGGACCCGCCGCGTTGATTGGGTGTCTGCCGAATGCAGCCGCCGCTTTAAGGCTGGGCAATGTGGAGCGTGTCCTTGTGATTGGTGTCGATACCCTGTTGGGCGCGGGAGATGTGGCGCGGTTCCGCGCGTCGGGGCGGTTGTTGGGACAGTCCGCGCAAGGACTAGTCCCCGCAGAGGGGGCAGGGGCCTTGGTCTTGTCTTTGCATCCAGGTAGGGGCATGGCCGTGCGCGGTGTTGGGTTGGCTGAGGAGCCAGATCCCGTAGGTGGTGCACGCCAGAGCCAAGGGCGCGGCATGATCAAAGCGTTGATTGCCGCCTGCGCACCCGATATCCGCCCAGAGAGCGATATCAACTTCGTAGTGAGTAACTTTAATGGGGAGCGCTATGGTGCTTTGGAGGCGTTGCTGTTCCGCGCCAGATTCTATCGCACACATCGAGAATACATGGCTACTGCCTACCCAGCGATGAGCTTCGGGGAAATGGGAGCAGCTGGTGGAGCAATTGCGCTGGTGGTGGCTGCGGATGCGTTCCACCGGGGGATTGCGCCGGGGGCGCACGCTATGCTGGAAGTGTCCTCGGAAAATGGGCTGCGTGCTGCGGCTTATCTATCGGGGCGTGGGTCGAAAGGCTATGACCAAGCTGGGTAGTGTCGGAACTGGCGCCACTCTCCAAGGACTTTACCTGGCGTCCCAAGGGCCTCCGCCAGTACGCGCCGTCGCAAGTTCGGTAGATTCACGAAGGGCTCGCTTCCGTCATCGTTCACAATGGCAGTGCGGATACGTTCTGCCACAGCCCAGGGGCCGTCATCACGATCAGCAAACCCTGGCGCAAGCAGCGCTGGGTCGCTTTCTAGTGCATTGGTATCATCAAGGTTGAAGGGCAGCGCGTGGCGTAGTGCATTGGTGACAGCAGAGGCATAGCCTGGGTCGTCTGCTTTAGACAGCAGCCATTCCTGAATGGTCTGATCATCAATCGCGCCGGAGATGGCAATCGCTGCATCACGACGCTTCGGATCGCGGATCAGCTTTCCCAGCCATGTCCGCAAGTCGGGTCCGACTTCGGACAGCACGATGAGTTCAAGAGCCGCGTCGGCAAAGGGCGAAGGCCCCTCCGCAATGGCGCGTAGCACGGGGCTTGCTCGTTTCGCATCCCCCAACAGTAATGCGCTGCGGGCGGCGTAGAAGCGCAAGCCACTTTCCTCAGGGGCGTTCAATGCTTCTTGCGCCGCACATAATCGGCCCGTCAGCCCCAACTCGCCCAAAAGCCGCAAAGCGCGCGCGCGCACCTGATCGTCGGGGTCGCGTAGATAACTGTCCAGACGATCACCGGGATCTATGCGGTAATGTGAGAAGGCGGTAAGGGAGAGCCACTTTCGCAATGGATCTCGCGACTCTGACCACGGGATGACATACGCCTTTAGCGCGCCGGTTCCGACCCACGCTACGGCCCCTGACGCCCCACGCCAATCCTCTCGTGTCACGAGCGTGATGCGCTCCAGGATGGTCTCAACGCTGGAGTCATGGACGAGAAGGGCTGAAGTGAGCCAGGCGAAGATTTCGCCTGGCTGGGGGAAGTCATCAAATTGGCGTTCGGCCTCGACGAGCGTCTCGTGCCCCGAAGCTACGCAGGCGGAAATATGTGCCGTCAGACGTAGGTCGATCCGTCCCAGTTGTTGCTCGCCCATGGCCGAGTCATGCATCATTCGGGCTCGCTGCGTCCAAAGAAATGCCCCGCCTTCTACGTGCTGGCGTAGGATCGGTGGAATTACGGGCAGCTTTTCCAACATGCGGGCTAATTCAGATCGATAGAGCCGCCGCGGATGTGGTTGAACCCGCTGGCCTGGCTCACAAGATCATTGCCGCGGATGGTGATATGCCCGTCTTTCTCCAAGATGATAGCGGCGGAACCAACACGAAACTCGATGCGCTCTTCCGCCTTGATGCGTACCAATTCGTTGTCGCGGACAACACTGGGCGCGTTAGGTTCGGGACGCAATACGCGTCCAATAATCAGCGGACGACCCCGTGCGCCGTCCTCAAATAGCAGAGCAACCTGCGCGCCGATATCCTCGTGGCTCATCCGCACTAGGCTACGCGCTGCAATCGCGTCATATTTCGGGTTTTCGGGGAAGACCACGAGGGGCTTGTCATCTTCAAACCCCATCAGTACTCCGATGATGACGCCACCTACAGTATGGTCCACTTTCATTGCGGTTTTCCTTCATATGGTATAGTCATGTCTGGATGGCGTCCGTTTAGCAAGGTAATTTTGCATTGATGTCTAGCTTTTGCAATTTGGGTGCAGTCATGGGCGTTGTTGCATGGATCAAGCATCAAGTGTTCACAAGCGCTTTTCCCTGATCATGGATACGCCTGATGCCGCATAAATACAACGCTGGCCGTCGCCACAAGTTCGCGAAGAAACGATATCGGGTGACGAATTGGCGTGAGTATAACGAAAGCCTGCGCAACCGTGGTGACTTGACGATCTGGATTTTACCAGATGTGCAAAACCATTGGGCTGCCGGGCTGCCCCACGGCGCGGATCACGCGGTGGCCAACCTCGGTATTCCGATCTGGCGATTACGATGTGCCTGACGCTGGGCATGGTTTACAGGTTGCCACTTCGCCAACCCAAGGTCTGATGCGCAGCATTGCAGGGCTGATGAAGCTGGAAATCCCGATCCCGGATTTCTCGACCCTGTCGCGCCGTGGGAAAGGGCTGCACTTGGCTGCAACGAACAGAGCCGTGAGAAATGAGCGGGTTCATCTGGTTGTGGATAGCACTGGATAGAAGGTTTTCGGTGAGGGTGAGTGGCTGGAGAAGAAGCATAAAACAAGGGCGAGACGCAAATCTCTCCTCTCGTTGATTGCAAACAATCAACTGCCGGGCCGTGGGCACAAGTTGCATCTTGGCTTGGATCTCGCAACCGGTGAAATTATCTGCGCGCAACTGACACTGGACAATGTTGGCGATGCAACAGCTTTGGCAGAGCTATTGAACCAGGTTGGCACATCTGTCAGCCGCTTTCTGGCTGACGGGGCCTATGACGGCGTACCAACTGAGGACCTGCTCAAGGCACGATATGGCGAGGCGGTCGAGATCATTATCCCGCCGCCAAAGAACGCCACACTCAGCCCGCAATCCGTATCTGAAGCTTCCTCTCGAGACCGACGTATTTCCGAAACTCAAACCGGTGGCCGCATGGCCTGGCAAACCGACAGCGGCTATAATCAGCGAAGCAGAATTGAAACCCAGATTGGTCGCTGGAAGGCGGTCATCGGGCCGAAACTAAAATCCCGACGTTTCGAAAATCAGCAAACGGAGACCAAAATTGGCGTTAACATCCTGAACCGAATGACCGAACTCGGACGCCCCGTGTTCGAACAAATCGCATAGCCTAAATTACGGGTAAGGGCTCACTGCGATCTCTACTTGATCCATGCAACAACGCCCCTAAAATCCAAAACCTACGGACGGAATCGCAGATCAGGACAGGGAGCGGGACAACGCTTACTTTTCTGCGTCATTCAGTGCATCGGGTCAACGCAGCTAAAATACCCATCCAAATTTACCGATCATTAACCACATCAGGATAATTAAAATATTATTACTGTTTGGCGCATTTGGACAATGGGGTCCAGACGAGCAGGCATTGCCTAGGATCGTATATGAGAGATGTCGTATGTAAGGCTAATGGATTTCTCACTTGGCAGAAGCAAGTAAACGGAAATTGTGCATGCACCACCCACCTATGATTCATCCAGTGATTTTGGCAGGCGGGGCCGGGACCCGATTGTGGCCGCTGTCGCGCCAAAGCTATCCAAAGCAGTTCTCGAAGTTGATGGGCGAAGAGAGCTTGTTTCAAGCCTCGGCAAAGCGTATGGCGGGTAACGGGTTTGCGGCGCCGCTGGTCCTTACGGTGGATGATTTTCGGTTTATTGTGACCGAGCAATTGGCGGCAGCCCAAATAGCCGCCGCTGCAATCCTAATTGAGCCAGAAGGCAGGAACACAGCCCCCGCAGTTCTGGCGGCAGCCCTGTGGTTGGAAGTGCGGGAACCAGATGCCCTGATGTTGGTTGCGCCGTCTGATCATGTAATTGCGGATACGGACGAATTTTGCGCAACCGTTGCCAAGGCCGCCAACCGTGCCGCCGCGGGCGATTTGGTGACGTTTGGTATTTCGCCTGACTGCCCCGAAACCGGTTATGGGTATCTAGAGCTGGCCCAACCAGATCAACTGCAAGGGGATGGGCCACATCCGTTGGTCAATTTCATCGAAAAACCGGATGCTGACACGGCCAGTAAGATGCTGGCGCAGGGGAATTATCTGTGGAATGCGGGGATATTCCTGTTTTCTGTCAAATCCATCCTTGCCGCCTATCAAACCCATGCGCCTGATCTGTACTCATTGGTGGCCGAATCAATACGCGATGCGACGCTAGATTTGGGATTTACCAGATTGGCAGTTGCCCCGTGGATGCAGATCGAGGGGGTATCGATTGACTATGCGATTATGGAAAAAACTGAAAACATGTCTGTGATGCCTTATTCTAACGGATGGTCGGATTTGGGCAGTTGGGATGCCGTTCATAACGAGGCGGATCCGGACAAGGACGGAAATGTCTATTCAGAGAATTCAACCGCGATAGATTGCCGGAATTCACTATTACGGTCTGAATCCGCCGGTATGGAACTGGTCGGGATCGGGTTGGACGATATCATTGCGATCGCGATGCCTGACGCTGTGCTTGTGGCGCATAAATCCGACGGGCAACGGGTAAAAGAGGCCGTTGCCGCCCTGAAATCTAAGGGGGCAAAACAGGCAGATACGTTTCCGCGCGATCACAGACCGTGGGGTTGGTTCGAGAGTTTGGTTATGGGGGATCGATTTCAGGTGAAACGGATTGTAGTGAACCCAGGGGCGGCGCTGTCATTGCAAAGCCATCATCACCGGTCAGAACACTGGATTGTTGTCGAAGGCACAGCAAAGGTGACAATCGGCGATGACGTCAGGTTGATAGGAGAAAACCAGTCTGTCTATATTCCGCTTGGTGCCAAACATCGTATGGAGAACCCAGGGAAATTACCGATGGTTTTGATCGAGGTTCAAACCGGCAGTTATCTGGGCGAGGATGATATTATCCGGTTCGAGGATATCTATTCCCGTGATTAGAGCGCATCCAATCTAGCTAGAAATATGCATTCATTCAGACACCCAAGGCAGCGTGTGCATTTGCAAATGCGTTCGGGGTGCAGCGTGAATTCAATTGGATTGGATTTGCCCTAGAACTCGACCCCGATCTGCGCTTTGATGCCGGACCGGAACGGGTGTTTGACAAGCTCCATTTCCGTTACCAGATCAGCGATTTCAATCAGGTCTTCTTTGGCGTTGCGCCCTGTCAGAACCACATGGGTCATCTCGGGCTTTTCGTTTGTCAGAAACTCGACCACGTCTTTGATATCGATGTAATCATAGCGCAGGGCGATGTTGATTTCGTCCAGCAGCACCATTTTGTTAGCGGGATCACGGATCAGATCTTTGGCTTTTTCCCAAGCGGCGGCGGCCATTTCGGTATCGCGGGATTTATCCTGTGTTTCCCATGTGAAACCTTCGCCCATCGTGTAAAATTCACATTCATCGCTGAACTTGGCAAGGATCAAGTCACGCTCGCCCGTCGACATACCGCCTTTGATAAATTGCACAACGGCGCATTTCATATCATGGGCGATGCAGCGAAAGATCATCCCGAATGCGGCTGACGATTTGCCCTTGCCCTTGCCTGTATGAACGATGATCAGACCTTTTTGATCGGTCTTGGTCGCCATAATTTTATCGCGCGCGGCCTTCTTCTTTGCCATTTTCATCGCGTGGCGGTCGGTATCATCAGTCATCATATGCCCTCCTGTTTATAGGAAACACATTGGGGTGACGGGGCCCCAGATGCAAGTGCAAGCGATTATTTAGGCTGCCCGCCATATGACATTGCAGATTTAACCAGTTGTTAACCTAGATGAAGTCTCACTTTAGGCGGCAACAATTTTTGGAGTGACCAATGCGGCGACTAGGAATGTTAGTAATGACAGTTGGACAGTTGGGGTCATGCAGCAGTCCGCATCCGGCATTTATGGGGGGGCAGATGCAGATAGTAGAGGTGCAAGGCAGCACATTTCAAATCCGCGTAAAAGGGGAGATGGCGGAAGCAATTCGCACCAATTTTGAATATCTTCCCAAGATCGGCGACACTTTTCCAAAAGCGGCCAGAGCTATGGAGATTGCAAGCGGTTGCAGTGTTGTTCCCAATTCAATGAAAGGGGATCCGGCATTGATGGTGGCCAAACTTAAGTGCGGTTATGGATGACCGATCCGTAAATGTGACTCCAGTTTCGGTGTAAGAAGGTCGACCAGCTCCGGTTGCATGTATTCGTAGTTGTCAGGAATACTCAGGCAAATCACACGTTTGCCTTTTAGGGCGGGGCCAAACAATTTAGATAAGCGGCTTTTTTGGTGACGTTCCATAACAAGGATAACATCCGCCCATTCAATTTGCTCAACTGATAGGCGTTCGTCTGCATCATTGCTAAGACCCGCAAAATCAGCCTCAATACCGGCCCATGGCGTAGTGATATCAGCTGCAGTTGTGCTGCGCATTCTGGCCTTACCACAAACGAATAGGGCGTGTATCACGACAAATCCGCCAACCGCGCCCGCGCCGTATTCGATTTTGGTACCCATAGCCCGCGCTCAATCGCTTCATTCAATCGCTGTGCAATTTCGCGCAGGGCGGGCGCGTTGCGGTCAGCGATAAATTCGCGTGTGTCGTCATCGTCCAGAAACGCCGTATACACCAGATCAAAGTGATGCCCGCGCACCGCCCCCGTCGTGGCGGCAAAGGCGAACAGATAATCGACCGTCGCCGCCATTTCAAACGCGCCCTTATAGCCGTGTCGCTTGACCCCCTCGATCCACTTCGGGTTCACCACGCGGGAGCGCACCACGCGGCCGATCTCGTCTTCTAATGTGCGGATGACGGGGCGTTCGGGGCGCGAATGGTCATTGTGATAGATCGGCCTGTCACGGCCTTGAAGCGTCGATACGGCTGCCGCCGCACCGCCCTCGAACTGGTAATAATCATCACTGTCCAGCAGATCATGCTCGCGGTTGTCCTGATTTTGCACAATAGCTTCGGTTTGTGATAGCCGCGCCTCAAATCCCTTGCGGTCCTTGCGGCCTTCTGACCCTTTGCCATAGGCATAGCTGCCCCACTCCAGATAGGCCTCGGCCAGATCAGCCTTGTCTGCCCACAACCGTTCGTCAATCATCGCCTGAAGGCCTGCGCCATACGCCCCGGGCTTTGAGCCGAAAACACGGTATGCAGCCTCTTCTCCTTCACGCTTGAACCGACCCGCAGCAGGGTTCAAATCGGCAGGCTCATTCAGCGCCATCACGGCGCGGGCGGCACTATCTACCAGCGAAATCAGCTGCGGAAACGCATCGCGAAAAAAGCCTGAGACGCGCAGGGTTACATCCACCCGTGGGCGTCCCAGAACGCCTTGCGGTAACACCTCGAAACCGGTGACACGTCGGTTGGCGCTATCCCATGTTGGCTTTACGCCCATCAGCGCCAAACACTGCGCAATGTCATCGCCACCGGTTCGCATATTGGCGGTGCCCCATGCGGTCAGCAGCATGGTGCGGGGCCAGTCACCGTGTGTCTGTAGGTGCTTTTCGATCAACAGGTTGGCTGATTTCCAGCCCAAGGCCCATGCAGTAGGTGTTGGCACGGCGCGGCTATCAACGCTGAAAAAATTGCGACCAGTTGGTAGAACATCCAGCCGTCCCCGCGTGGGCGCACCGGATGGTGCCGGGGCGACGAATTGCCCTGAAAGGGCGGTGAGAAGACCCGCCCCTTCCGAAGGGCCACAGGATGTTACACTGGGGCGGACCACGGCTTTTACATGCGCCATTACGACCTTTGACGCCAGACCAGGGGCAGGCTGATCCCCATCCAGCATTGCCGATGCGAGCATCTCTAACCGTTCAATAGTGTCACCTGTGCTGCGCCAATTACCATCACAAACCGCTACCAGAATATCAGGTTTTGAGGCATCCCACTTGGCGGCCATATCTGCATCTAACGGGTCAAATTCCAACCCTAAATCGTCTGAAATGGCGCGGATTAGAGACGCATCGGTCTCTTTTCCCTCGTTGCGTGGCACACGCACCAACGCTTGGGTTAGGTCACGTTCCAGCCGGCCTGTGGGGGATTGCCCGAACACGTGCAACCCGTCCCGTATCTGTGCTTCTTTCAACTCGCATAAATACGCGTCCAGCTTGGCCAGATCACCATCCTCATCGCTACCCGACAGGCCAGCGTCTTCGGCCAACCCCGTTACCGATGTCAGCGATAAGATCTCTCGGCGCAGGTATTCAATCCGGCGTGGGTCGACCCCTGCGGCCTCGTAATATTCATCGACCAGTGCTTCCAGCTCTTTCAGCGGCCCATAGGTTTCGGCGCGGGTAAGCGGCGGTGTCAGGTGATCAATAATCACCGCTTGTGCGCGACGTTTGGCCTGCGTGCCTTCGCCGGGGTCATTCACGATGAATGGGTAAATATGCGGCATCGGGCCTAGCACGGCTTCGGGAAGGCAAGCATCAGACAGCGCCAGCGCCTTGCCGGGCAACCATTCCAGATTGCCGTGTTTGCCCATATGGACAATTGCATGCGCGCCAAACTGATGACGCAGCCAGAAATAAAACGCCAGATAGTTGTGTGGTGGCACCAGATCGGGGGAATGGTAGGTTTCGGTCGGATCAATGTTATAACCGCGTGCAGGTTGCAAGCCGACCACCACATTACCAAACCGCAAAACCGACAGCGAAAAATACCCGCAGTCGACCTCGCCTGCCGTGTAGAACGGGTCTTGATCCGGTGCGCCCCAACGTGCTTCGATCCGTTCGCGCAACTCCCAAGGCAGTTGGCCATAGGCGGTTTGATAATCTGCGAAACTGATCTGCACCCCGCCGGTTTTCTGGGCGCGATCCGTCAGCCAATTGGTTGGCCCGGCAAGGATCATCTGCATCAAATCATCGCTGTTTTTAGGCGAATTAGAGACGAAGTATCCTTCGTTTGCGAGCAAATCCAGAACATGCATCGTCGATGCGGGGGTATCCAGACCAACCCCGTTGGCAAGTCGGCCATCCTTGTTTGGGTAGTTTGCCAAGACTAGCGCAACCTTACGTTTGCCTGTGTTAACGCGACGTAGCTTTGACCAGTTCGCGGCCAGTTTCGCCACAAAACTGATCCGGTCCCCACGGGCCCGATATGCTGCGATTGGGCACTCCGTTGCTTCGTCAAAATACGCCTGCCCTTTGAAAGAAATCGCACGGCTCAATACCCGCCCGTCCACTTCGGGCAGGGCCACGTTCATTGCAATGTCGCGTGCCGAAAGACCGGTTAAACCCTCCTCCCACGCCTCCTCTGACGAGGCCGCAAGCACCACCTGAAATACTGTGCACCCGTTGGCAGCACGCATTGCAAGAGGGTTCAATGGCCCAGTGTGATGTTCGCCTTGGTGGGGGGAACCAACGGCAAAAGATGTGCAGTTCAGGATTACCTCGGGCGGGGCGGTAGTGAACAGCTGTTCCAGCGTTGCCACCGATACAGGGTCTTTTAACGAGGCGACAAAGATAGGCAGCGGGTTCAGTCCCTGTTGCAACAATGCTTTGACCATCCGGTTAATCGGATGCAGCCCCGCCCCTTGCACCAAAGCGCGGTAGAAAATCAGCGGCACGATGGGTGCGCCATCAGTCCAGTTTTCTTGTGCGGCAGTCAAGTCAGCAACACCGGCTCCCGGCCAATAGACACCGGCCCGAAGCAACGGTGTGGCGGTGGTGGGCTTTTCTGTGCCGTCCAGCATGGCCTTGGCATAGCCAAGCAAACCTGTGGCGTTTTGCGGTCCACCCTCGACCATATAAGCCCAGAGCGAATCGTAATCTTCACGCGAAACGGTCGAAAGCCGCCACAAGTCTGGATCGGGTTTGTCATCCCCCGGAAGGGCGGCGAATGGCACACCTGCGTCATGCAAATGTGCCGCATATTGCTCTAACCCGTATTTCCAGTATCCTGCCCCGCCCAGAACCCGCGCGATCACCAGTTTTGATTTGGTGGCGCAGGCCTCGATATGCAGATCGACGGACATCGGGTGTTGCAGGTGGGTTAGATTGGCGAGGCGCAGGGTGGGCGCATCAGTCATTTCCGCGCGGGCCTCGGAGAGGGCAGCGAGTTCAGTATCGGCGGCTGATATAAACACCACATCAGCGGGAGTTTGGCCCAGATCGACAGGCTCATTGCCATCGTCCACACTGCCAGGGGTTGCCGCAAGAAGGTGCATTAGAGCCGCTTTTCCATGAATACGCTGGTATCAGTGGCCGTGTAGTCGCCAAAGGGCTGGCACAGGGAGAACCCGTGGCGCTCATAGAGTTTGTGTGCTGCATGGAGCAGGCTACCAGTCTCAAGTTTCAGTGCAGATAGTTTGAGCGTGCGGGCATGATCTTCGAGTTGTCGCATCAAAGCGTCAGCGGCCCCTTTACCACGTGCAGCTTCAGCCACGAACATGGATTTTAATTCGCCGTATTCGGATTTTCCGGCAAGGGCTGCGCAGCCAAGCGTGGTGCCACCCTCGCGGGCGATAAAGAAGTGGATGTCGGGTGTGCACAGCGCATCAATTGACAAGAAATGGTTATCTTCGGGGGGAAACAGGCTCTCCATCAGGGCATGACTGGCTTGCAGCAACGCAGCAGCTTGGGGATCGCGGGGATCGCCTATTTCAATGATCAATGTCATGCGGATAAAGCTGCTGTGATTGCCGTTCGATCTAGCCCTGCCTGTCCGATCACAACCAGCGTTGTCGTGCGGGCCTCGCCTGCGCCAAACGGGCGGTCGAAATAGCTGTCGACGCGCGGACCGACGGCCTGAATGGTCAAGCGCATTGGTTTGCCGGCAACAGCGGCGAACCCTTTCAGGCGTAGGATGCTGTGGGCGCGGATCACGGCTGTGATTTTGTCAGTGAAGGCGGTCACATCTGTGATTTCGTCCAATGTGACGGCGAAGGTCTGGAATTCGTCATGGCCGTGTTCATGCGCGTGCTCATGGTGGTGATCATCGTCTTCATCGTCGTGGTGATGATGGTGATGAACCTCGTGACGGGCGCCCAGATTATCCTCGGCGCCGATACCTTGGCCCAGCAAGACATCCACCGGTAGCGCCCCCATTGTGGCCTTGACCACCTGCACCGCGTCGCGGGAATCCTTGCGTAAATCAGTCACTAATGCAGCGGATTCAGCGTCCGTCAATAGGTCAGCCTTGTTCACTACGATCATGTCGGCGCAAGCGATCTGATCCTCGAACAATTCGGACAGGGGTGTTTCATGGTCAAGGTTATCGTCCTGCGCGCGCTGGGCATCTACGGCGGCAACATTGGCGGCGAATTGCCCGTCAACCACGGCGCGGCCATCAACCACGGTGACCACACCATCGACCGTCACCTTTGTGCTGATTTCGGGCCAGTTGAACGCCCGCACCAAAGGCTGCGGCAGGGCCAACCCCGATGTTTCAATGACGATATGATCTGGCGGATTGTCCCGTTCCAGCAGTTTCTGCATGGTCGGGATGAATTCATCAGCCACCGTGCAGCAGATACAGCCGTTGGACAGCTCCATGATGTCATCCTCGGTGCAGGTCTCGTCACCGCAGCCTTTCAGGATGTCTCCATCCACCCCCAGATCACCGAATTCATTGATGATCAGGGCAATGCGTTTGCCATTTGCATTTTCCAGCATGTGCCGGATCAGGGTGGTTTTGCCAGCGCCCAGAAAACCGGTAACGACAGTGGCGGGGGTTTTTGCGGCCATGTTCAGGCTCCTGTTTGGATAAAGCGGAAACCCAGCAAGTGATTTCTCGCCGGATTTCAAATTGCCATTTATAATAGCTTGCTATCAGGCGTTGTGAAACAGACGCGATGTAACCAGGCCTGTTTTTTCCAGATCGCGCCATGACTTGGCACCTGCAAGAACAGCAAGATCGACCAAAGGCTCGATCAGGACAACCAACATATAGGCGCCACCAAACATCATAACAGACGTGATGTTTTCCACACCAAAGCCAGCGCCGTAAAATGCCCAAAATGCAACCCAAGCAACAACGCCGCCTTGATAAGCTGTCGAAAGTGCCAATGCTTGGGCATAGCTTAGGTCAACATAGGCAGTTTTTGGTTTGATGATTTTTGAGGCCAGTAATTTGAGCGCAAACAATGGCACCAGCAATGTGGTCAGGTTGATGCCGTATTGTGGCAAATCAGATGGCGCAAAGAAAACGCCTTGTAACAACAGACCCGCAGCCAGACCGATTGCCGCAGGCGCGGCCCCAAAGAGCAAGAACAGGGTTGAGCCGAGGATAAAGTGCACCTCGGACACACCGACTGGATAATGTGGCATCACTTGAAAAAAGCCAAATACCATGACGGTGGTGATCAGTGAGCGTAAAGCTAGCGATACAAGCCCCGTTGTGCGCAGCACCTCAAGGCCAAGTTTCAGGGTGTAGCCTGCCGCACCTGCTGCGGTTGCGTAGCTTAGCACGATCTTTGCGCCATTAACGATTCCAGGTTCAATATGCATGTTCATTCTCCGTAGTATTTTGATTATTGAGGGGCTGGGCCGACGAGGCCGTAACCCGTTACAAATTTGCGTTTGTTAGGCGTCAGAGTTGCGGTTCCAGAAATAGCCGGCCGCCAAGCCAAGAACGGCCCAGATTGCCATGCTGACAGCCAGTGACCGCGCAACATATTCACCTGATAGTTCGGGCGGCGCCAGCCCTGCGTAGCCGTCCAGACGTGGTGCGCCGATCAGATGTGGCGCAATCAGTAATGCTAACCCAACCACAACAAACAAGGCGCTGCGCCCATAGGCAAACAACGCCAATGCCAGCGCCGTTGCGATGGCAGTTGTGATCCACCAAAGCTGGCGCAATTCCAGTTCGGCCGCAGGCGTGCCCGGTAATTCAGGTGCCAGCCCGATGGCCGGTGCCATATGAACCGCGGTAAATCCGGCAATACCCCATAACAACCCGTCCTTAACCGTCACCTTGCGGCCAAACCTGTCAGCCACGGCAAACCCCGCGACCATGATCAGCCCCCAACCAACGAACACGATGAAATCGGCAAAGAACGCAAGCGAGTAGCGTATTAGCAGGTTCTCAGGTTCTTCTTCTGGTTCGGACGCGGGCTCTCCACCTTCAGCCTCTAAAGCCTCGTTAATCACCAGAACGCCACCAAAGTGGCTTTTGTTACCCTTTTCGTATTCTTCACCTTCAAGGATAAGGGACTGCATAAGCGCAAACTGTAGCAGGACGGCAATCAGCCCTGCTATCAGACCAGCGAACACCGCGCTGGTAAATAAACGTGTTGTCATGGGTTAGTGGCAGGGAAACGCCAGCGTGTGACGCGTGTCATGGGCCGAGTCGTGAAACACGGTGGCCTGCGCGAAACCGGCGAAAAAGATCAGGAATACACCAGCGGCAACGGCGCCAACGATGGGCATCAGGCCAGTTGCTGTTTCGGTGCTGGTCTGTGTTTGGGTCAGTACAGTCATTTTATCATCTCCTTATCCTGTCATCCCCGACAGGTTGGGTTTCATTCATGTACGGCCGGTCTCCTGGCTCGCGGATCGACGTGCGGTGCCTCCTTCCCGGGGGTTGCCCCAGTGGGTTATGGCATGCACTCTCCGCTTACAGTCGCGGGGGCGGCTGTGGCATCTGGCCCCTATTTGGGTCACCATCACCACATTCCCAGTTTCATCCCCAAGCGATTTAACGCCCGTGCGGGGAACCTTACCTGCCCTGTGTGCAAGCAATGATGTGTCTGGGTCAAGTGGATTTACGACATGATAGCAGCTTTTCGCGGCCAGCCGAATTGCCCAATATGAGCGGAATATCGCAATATCTTGTGGATAACTCGGTCCAATTGTCCAGATTATGTGGTTCTTCGTTGACTCATAGGGGGGTGCTCCGGCAAATTTACCTTCAACGGAATCAGAGGCGACAGAACTTTTGCAATTTTCCAAACTCAGGCTAAACGGCTTCAAAAGCTTCGTAGACCCGACCGATTTAATCATCGCGGACGGGCTGACCGGCGTTGTCGGGCCAAACGGCTGTGGTAAATCCAACCTGCTGGAAGCGCTGCGCTGGGTGATGGGTGAAAATCGCCCGACCGCGATGCGGGGCGGTGGCATGGAGGACGTGATCTTTGCCGGCGCTGCCTCACGGCCCGCGCGTAATTTCGCCGAAGTGTCGATCACCATTGATAATTCCGACCGCTTGGCCCCTGCCGGTTTCAACGATCTGGATACGCTGGAAATCGTGCGCCGGATCACGCGGGATGCGGGTAGTGCTTTTAAGGTCAATTCCAAAGACGTGCGAGCGCGTGATGTGCAAATGTTGTTTGCCGATGCCTCGACTGGGTCGCATTCGCCTGCGTTGGTGCGTCAGGGGCAGATTGCAGAACTGATCAATGCCAAACCAAAAGCGCGGCGTCGCATTCTAGAAGAAGCGGCGGGCATTTCGGGGCTGTATCAACGCCGCCATGAGGCCGAGCTGAAGTTGCGTGGCACCGAGACCAATCTGGCGCGGGTTGACGATGTGATTGAGCAGTTAGCAACGCAACTGGCGCAACTGGCCCGTCAAGCACGGCAAGCGGCGCGGTACCGCACGATTGGTGATGATCTGCGCAAGTCCGAAGGCCTGCTGTTATATCGCCGCTGGAAAGAAGCCGACGAGGCCCAAGCTAAAGCGCAAGCCGAGCTGACCGAACGCACCAAGCTGGCGGGGCAGGCCGAGGGCGCAGCGCGCACGGCGGCCAAAACGCGCGAAACGAACGAGGGTAAGCTGCCGCCATTGCGCGAGGAAGAGGCGATAGCGGCGGCGGTTTTGCAGCGTCTGACGGTTCAGCGTGATACGTTAAAGGATCAAGAGGCGCGTGCGCTGCAAATGATCGAAACGCTAAACGCGCGGATTGGCCAGATGACCCATGATATGGAACGCGAAGCGGGGCTGAACAAGGATGCGGGCGAAACCATCGAGCGGTTGGAATGGGAACAGGGCCAGATCGCCAAGGCCAGTGAGGGCCACGAGGCACGGCTGGAAGCGTCCGGTGTAGAGGCCCGCGACGGGGCGAGTATTTTGCAGGAACGCGAGGCGACGCTGGCGCAGCTAACCGAGGATGTGGCGCGCCTGTCGGCCAAGCACCATTCAGCGCACCGTTTGCAAGAAGACAGCCGCAAGACGCTGGATAAAAACGAGGCCGAGGCCGAGAGGGCACGCGAAGCTGTTGCCGACTCTAAGGCGGCGCTTGCCAAATCGGCACTGGATTTTGTGGCGGCAGAGGGGGCACAAAAGACGGCGTCGGATGCATCTGATGCTGCCGAGGTTGCGCTGGCCAAAGCCGATGATGCTCGCGCCGAGGCGCAATCACGCGAGGCGGATGCGCGGGCGGAACGATCCGAGGCTGAAGGCGAAGCAAATGCGCTGCGGGCCGAGGTTGGCGCACTGGCCAAACTGGTTGAGCGCGACACCGCCGAGGGCGGTCAGGTGCTGGATGCGGTGCGGGTTAAGGCGGGTTATGAAAAGGCGCTGGGCGCTGCATTGGCTGACGATCTGCGGGCGCCCGAAGTTGGCGCAGATGCGGCATCGGGCTGGGCGGTTTTGCCAGCTTATCCATCGGCGCAGACGTTGCCATCAGGGATAAATGCCCTGACCAATTATGTGACCGTGCCCGAAGTGTTGGCGCGGCGCATGGGGCAGGTCGGGCTGGTCGATGCGGCTGACGGGGCACGTTTGCAGGCAGACCTTCTGCCGGGGCAACGGCTGGTAAGCCTTGAGGGTGATCTGTGGCGTTGGGATGGATTTAAGGCCGGTGCCGAGGATGCACCAAGTGCGGCTGCGTTGCGATTGCAGCAGTTGAATCGTCTGGTCGAATTGAAACGCGATCTGGAAGAGGCCAGCGCCAAATCCGACGGTGCAACGCGGGCGCATGACCTGTTGTCGGCGGAACTGAAACAGCTGACGATTGCGGACCAGCAAGCGCGGGATGCGCGCCGCGATGCGGACCGTGCGGTGTCGGATGCCAACCGTGCGTTATCGCGGGCCGAAGCAGATCAAAGCATCGCGTCTGGCAAACTAGAGAGCCTTGGGCTGGCTGTGGCACGGTTTGAAGAAGAAGCATCAAATGCGCGGCAACGCCTGAACGAGGCCGATAAAACTGTGGCTGATCTGGGCGATCTGGGTGCGGCACGGGCGGATGTCGAAGACACAAAAATGACGGTTGAGGCAGCACGGATCACGATGATGTCCAAACGGTCAGCCCATGATGAATTGCGTCGTGAAGGCGAGGCGCGGATCAAGCGTAGTCAGGAAATCACCAAAGAGGTATCAGGCTGGCGGCACCGTTTGGAAACTGCTGAAAAGCGGATCGCGGAATTGAACGAGCGCAAGGTGCAATCCGAGGTCGAGTTGAAAGAGGCCAGTGCTGCACCCGAAGAAATAGCGGCCAAGCGCGATGAGTTGGCCGACGCAATTGGCGAGGCTGAAACACGCCGTCGCGGGGCAGCTGATGCTTTGGCTGAGGCGGAAACGGCCCTGCGGAATGCGGTTGATTCCGAACGGGATTGCGAACGTGCCGCATCTGAGGCCCGCGAGGGGCGGGCGCGGTCCGAAGCGCGTGCCGAGGCCGCGCGGGAAACGGTGGCCTATGCGAGCGAACGGATTACTGAGGAGCAGGAAACAACGCCGCAAAAACTGCTTGAGGAACTGGACGCGGACCCTGAAAAAATGCCGTCGTCCGAAAACATCGAGGCGAATGTGAACCGCCTGAAACGCCAACGCGATGCGCTGGGTGCTGTGAACCTGCGGGCCGAAGAAGACGCCAAAGAAGTGCAGGAAGAACACGACACGCTGCTGAACGAAAAGATTGATCTGGAAGAGGCCACCAAAAAACTGCGCAGCGGCATTATGAGCCTGAACAAAGAAGGTCGCGAACGCCTGCTAACCGCGTTCGAGCAGGTGAACAGCAACTTTGGCTTTCTGTTTACCCATCTGTTCGGTGGTGGCGAGGCCAAGCTGGTTCTGGTCGAAAGCGATGATCCGCTCGAGGCCGGTTTGGAAATTATGTGCCAACCTCCGGGCAAGAAACTGTCGACGCTATCGCTACTGTCGGGCGGTGAGCAAACCCTGACCGCAATGGCGCTGATTTTCGCGGTGTTCCTTGCCAATCCCGCCCCGATCTGTGTGCTGGACGAGGTCGACGCGCCATTGGATGATGCCAACGTCACGCGGTTCTGTGATCTGCTGGATGAAATGACACGCCGCACCGATACGCGGTTCCTGATCATCACCCACCACGCGGTAACGATGTCGCGGATGGATCGGCTGTTCGGGGTGACGATGGGCGAATTGGGCGTCAGCCAATTGGTCAGCGTCGATCTGAAAAAAGCCGAATCGATGGTGGCATAGGCCCTTAATCGCGTTGACGATTGCTGTTAATTTTGGTTCAATCAGCGCAATTCAAACATTGAAAAGGGTGGGCCATGAATTTTCACACAAAGCTGTTTGGCGGATTAGCTGCCGCAGCGTTAATTGCCAGTAGCACAATTGCAACGGCTGAAATTACTGCGACGGACGCGAACGTTGTTATGAAGGCGATGCAGGACTTTGGGTTGGTCGCTACGATGGGTGTGGACGGCCAAGGCGACCCCAAGGTTTCTAGCCGCATATCAGACACCAAATTTTCAGTCTATTTTTATGGCTGTCAGGATAATAATAATTGCAGTTCGATCCTGATCAAGGCTGGATATGATTTAAACAACGGTATTTCAGCGCTGAAAATCAATGAATGGAACCGCGAGAAACGGTTTGCCAAGGCGTATATTGATGATGAGGGTGATCCGTTTCTGGAAATGGATGTGAATCTGGATTTTGACGGTGTCGGCAATAAAAACTTTGAAGATACGCTGGATTGGTGGCGGTTGCTGGTCGAGGATTTTGAAGAGTTTATCGACTGGTAAACGCAGTCCGGATAGATTGAAAAGCCCCGTGCGATTGCGCGGGGCTTCTTCGTTGGATCACAGTGCTTTCAAAAGGGCGGTGGTGGGCCATGCGTCGGCGGGCAGGCCAAGGCGCATCTGTTCTTTTTGAATGGCGACACGGGTTTTAGCACCCAGAATGCCGTCAATTTTACCCACATCATGCCCGCGTGCCGCCAGCTTTTTCTGCAGCGTTCTCATTTGGTTTCCTGACAGGCCAGGATCCGGTTTTCCGGCATTATAGGCGGGTGCGCCTTCCAGACGGGTGGCGAAGTAGGCGGCGGTGGTGACGTAAGTGAAGCTTTGGTTCCATTCAAAATACACGCGGAAATTTGGGTAGGCGATAAAAGCCGGACCCTTGCGCCCCATTGGTAAAATGATCGAGGCATTCAAGCCAGTGGCGAGCGACCCATTGCGTGCCTTTACGCCCATTTTTGCCCAGTTAGAGACTGATATTTGCGTGGTCAGGCCGGTTTTGGACCAATCCAGCGACTGGGGCACGATGACTTCTTGCAGCCACGGCTGATTCGGTTTCCAGCCCAGACTGGATAGCATTTTTGCACCGGACATCAGGGCGTCGGCTGGCGAGGTTTTCAGGCTGACCTTGCCATCACCATCACCATCTACACCGTTTTCCAGAATGTCGGCGGGCAGCATTTGCACCATGCCGATTTCCCCCGCCCACGCGCCTGTGGTTTTGGTTGGGGAAAAATCGCCGCGTTCATATAGGGATAATGCGGCGAAAATCTGTGGGCGGAACAACTGGGGGCGGCGGCAATCATGCGCCAGCGTGACCAGTGAATTCAGGGTGTTGAAATTGCCTTGAAACGAGCCGTAATCCGTTTCGAACGCCCAGAACGCCAGCAGGACTCCGCGATTAATGCCGTATTGCTGTTGAATGCGGTCAAACACGCGGTCCCATTTTTTGGCGTTGGCTCGGCCACTGTTAATACGCCCCTTGCTGATCAAAGATCGGGAAAAGGTGATGAAACTTTTCTGGAAAATGCCTTGCGCGCGATCCGCCTTAAGGGTTTTGGGATCTTGGCGAACCGAGGCAAAGAAATGCTCGGTTTTGGCAGGGGAATAACCGGATGCGATGGCCTCTTTCTTAAGCGCGGCAATGAAACTGCTGAATTTCCCGCCGCATGGGGTTTGCGCGTGGGCAGGCGTAAGGGTTAGGCATAAAGCCGTGGCAATCGGGAAAAGGGAAATACGCATGGGGACCTTTCAAAACGGATTTTTGGGCAGATTAGCAGGACTATGGGGCGTGGCAACCGGTTCAGCTGAAAAGAGCAACCAATGCCGTGATAAGCACCAGCGCCCACCAGACCCGCCATAGGGCGGTGGCGACGGAATCAATGTCACGGGGGGCTAGGGTATGGCGGCCATCATTGTTCACAAACGGAAAATCACGCATTTCGCCATTATAGCTGCGCGGACCGGCAAGGGCGACATTAAGCGCGGTGGCCATGGCGGCTTCGGGCCATCCGGCGTTAGGTGATCGGTGCAGCGGGGCATCACGCAGGATGATGCGCCATTTTGATATGGTACCGTGGGTCAGTGCGATCAGCAACGCGGTTATGCGGGCGGGAATCCAGTTTATCAGGTCGTCAAACTTTGCTGCGGCCCAGCCAAAATCACGGTGGCGCGGGGTCTGGTAGCCGATCATCGAATCCGCCGTGTTGGTGATTTTATAGATCAACAGGCCGGGCAGACCGAGCAGCAGGAACCAGAAGGCGGGCGCGACTATGCCATCCGACAGGTTTTCGGCAGCGCTTTCGATTGCGCCGCGGGCAATGGCGTTGTCGTCCAGATTACGGGTGTCGCGACCCACGATCTGGGCTACGGCAAGGCGGCCATCGCCTGTCGATAGGCGCAGAGCATTGGCGACGGCAATGACGTGTTGGGCCAGGCTTTTTTGTGCCAGCAGGATTGCGGTGATCAGGACCTGCATTATACCATAATCAGGCAGAATAGAGACTAATATGCCGGATATACCAGCAACAAAGCAGAGGGCGACGAGGCAAAGCATGCCGTTGCGCTTCTTATTGTCGCCTGTGTTGAAACGGGCGTCCATCCAGCTCACAGCGCGGCCCATCAAAACGGCAGGATGCGGGATGCGGGACCAGAGCCATTTTGGTTCGCCAAAGATGCCATCCAGCAGCAGGGAGAGCAGGAGGATCACTGCGATGCTCACAGGGCTGATTCCAACTGACCCCATCGGTCGGGCGCAGGAAGGCCAAGGCGCAGCCATGTTTTCGAGTAGGGGAATATGCGCGACCAGATGTGGCGCTGGGCAAGGTGGGATTGCCACGCGGCGGCGTCATCAACGCGGTAAAGGCGAAACAGGTCGGTGCCGCCCTGAATTTTTGCGCCTTTGGCGAGCATCAGAGCGTCCAAGCGGGCGGCATCATCGGCAAGACGGGCACGGGTCCGGGTGGCCCATAGTTGATCGGTTAAGGCCGTCGCCCCAATACGAAGGGCCGGACCAGAAACGGGCCACGGGCCGAGTGCATTTGAAAGATTCGCAATCAGGGCAGGATCACCAATAGCAAAGCCGAGGCGCAGGCCCGCAAGCCCCCAGAATTTACCAAAGCTTTTGAGGATAATCGTGCCGGAATTTACCGCCAAATCAATACGGGATTTTTCAGGGGAAAGATCGCAGAAACTTTCATCAATGACCAGCAACGGGGATTGGTCCGTGCCGGTCCAGTAGTCGCCGGTGGGGTTGTTCGGGCTGACGATAACGCGTGCGGCGGGCGCGTCACCGGACACAGACCAGCCAGCGGTGCGAAAGGCGGCTTCGTGTTCATTATAGGTGCGGGATTCGACCCTAACCTTGCCCAAGTCGGCCAAATAGGGGATGCGGGCGATCAGGGCAGAAGCCCCGGGTGCGGCGAGGATGGCTGCATCATCAGGCACATTCCAGAACTGTCGGGCAGCAACCGTGACAGCGCCCATCGCGGTGCGGTCCGGTAGGGCATTCCATGCGTCGGGTGTAAGCGTGGGAACAGGATACGGCACGGGATTAATGCCGGTCGACAAGTCAAGCCACTCGGAACGCATCCCGCCAAATTCGGCGCGCGCCGCATCAATGCGGCCACCATGATCGCGCGGCTGTGTCATTCGGAATCGGCCAGTGGCGGGTGGCGTGTGGTAAAGTGGCCTTTGATGGCTTGGGGCCACTCGCGGTAGGGCACCTGGCCGGACGTGCTGCTGGCGTGCAAAGTGGCATATTCGACGATGCCCTTGGCTGCATCCGCATCGGCGGTAAATTCGCCCAAGGTATAATTCAGTTTGCCTTCGGCCTGAATGGTGACGTTGCAAGCGCGGGTGCATCCCATCAGGCAGGAATAGCGGCGGCTTTTCACCACGCTCCCCGTTGCCGCCACTTCGGTCTCGATCAATGCGGCCAGTGCTTCGCCGTCGGTGATGCCTTGCGCCTCGGCGTCCCAGTCTTCGCGCTTACAGGTATCACAGATGGTAATGGTGGTGGTCATGGCACGTTCCTTTGGCTCAACCGTGATCAAACGGATTATCAGGCCGATTGCAAGGGGGATAAGAAATGTCGCGCAAGGGAGGCGAATTGGCGCGAAACGGATTGCGGCGGCGGCGGGGTGTATTTATACGCAAGGGAGACGAAGCCCAAGGGCCAGAAAGGTTGGCTGCGGATGATCGACCCAAAACGGGGATCAAAAGCAGCATCGTCGGGAGCATGCGTTCCTGTCGCTGACCTATTGGCCAGCTGAAAAAGGATACATGCGATGAAAATTCTGATGACATTGGTTTTTGCCGGGCTGGCTGGTCCGGCCTTGGCGCACCCAACCCATATTATTGATCTGGCAGGGCATAATCACTGGTTGGCGGTAGCTGCAATTGCGGCGGCAGCGGCGGCAGCGTTGTGGCAGGCGAAAAATCGCGGCGAGGAACCGGACGCCGAGGAAGCCGAAGAAGAAACCGATGCCGAACCGCAGGAGGCCTGAGATGTCAAAGATTGGTGTGATGATTTGCGGGCACGGGTCGCGTTCGCAAGATGCGGTGGACGAATTTGCGGTTCTGGCCGAGAAATTGCCAGCCTTGTTGCCCAAAGACTGGATGGTCGATTACGGCTATCTGGAATTTGCCAACCCCGTGATCCGCGATGGGCTGGACCGTTTGCGTAATGCGGGGTGTGACCAGATATTGGCGGTTCCAGGTATGTTGTTCGCCGCAATGCATTCCAAAAATGACATCCCGACGGTGTTGAACACCTACGCCAAGAAACACGACATTTCGCTGAACTATGGCCGCGAATTGGGTGTGGACGCCAAAATGATCGCCGCCGCAGGTGACCGAATTCAGGAGGCCGTCGATGCTGCCAACGTCGAATATGGTGACCTGCCGCTAGAGGAAACCTGTCTGGTGGTGATAGGACGTGGTGCGTCGGATCCTGACGCCAACGCCAATGTCGCCAAAATTGGCCGGATGCTGTGGGAAGGCATGGGGTTTGGCTGGTGCGAGATCGGCTATTCGGGGGTAACGTTTCCGCTGGTTGAGCCCTGTCTGGAGCACACTGCCAAGCTGGGATATAAACGCATCATTGTATTTCCGTATTTTCTGTTTGCCGGCATCCTGATCGACCGGATTTACGGGTTTACCGATAAGGTGGCGGCAGCACATCCTGACATTCAGATCGTCAAGGCGGGGTATCTGAACGATCACCCCAAGGTGCTTGAAACTTTTGCCGAGCGGATTACTGAACAGCTGGGTGAAGTGCCGCCGGAAACTTGCGGAACCTGCAAATACCGCACGCAGGTTCTGGGGTTCGAGGCTGAGGTCGGCGCGGTTCAGGAGAGCCATCATCATCATGTTGAGGGGCAGGGTGCGAATGCGCCCGGTGCTACCGTCGAAACCTGTGATTTGTGCGATACGTTTTGCACGGGCGAATGCCGGCTGGATATGGACCACCACCATCACCACGATCATGATCACGGGGACGGGCATCACCATCATGACCATGATCACAGCCATGATCATGCCCATCCAGAGTACCCCCATGCCAAACATCCATATGGGCCGGAAAGCGCGCGCAAGAAAGATGTATAATCAGTCTCTAATTCAGGTCAAAATCAGGTGTTTTCCATGAGACCTTATGAGCAGAATCCTTCTGCAATCTACCAGCAGAGCTTTGCCACTGTGCGCAAAGAGGCACGGTTGGGGCGGTTCGGTGCGGGTATGGAATCGGTGGCAATCCGCTTGATCCATGCTTGTGGCATGGTCGAGGTTGCCGACCGGTTGGCGTTCTCGCAAAATGCCCATGCGGCAGCGCATGCGGCGCTGGTGGCTGGCGTGCCGATCTTGTGCGATTGCGAGATGGTTGGCGCGGGGATTATCCGGCGCTATTTGCCTGCCGACAATGAGGTGGTCGTGACGTTGAATGATCCTTCTGTTCCAGCATTGGCCAAGGAAATTGGCAACACACGGTCAGCGGCAGCGGTTGAACTGTGGCGCGACCATATTGATGGCGCGGTGGTGGTGATTGGCAATGCGCCAACCGCCCTGTTCCACCTGCTGGAAATGCTGGATGAGGGCTGGCCCAAACCTGCGGTGATCCTTGGGTTTCCAGTCGGGTTTGTCGGGGCTGCCGAGAGCAAATCGGAACTGGTGGAGCGGCCACGAGGATGCGAATTTGTGGCATTGCGCGGACGGCGCGGCGGGTCTGCAATGGCGTCGGCGGCGGTGAACGCATTGGCGGCGGGATTGCCGGAGGTAAAATGATGAATGCATGGCTCCATATTATCGGCATTGGCGAGGACGGTCTCGAGGGGTTAACCCCTGCGACCCGCGCGGTTGTCGAGGCCGCCGAGGTGATTGTCGGTGGTGAGCGGCATCATGAGCTGGCCAAAGGTGTCGGTGCGGAACGGTTTAGCTGGCCTAGCCCGTTTGATGCGCTGATTGAAACGTTGCAAGGATTGCGTGGTAAGCGGGTGGTGG
This sequence comes from Profundibacter sp., assembly GCF_056498605.1. Lineage (NCBI taxonomy): Bacteria > Pseudomonadati > Pseudomonadota > Alphaproteobacteria > Rhodobacterales > Paracoccaceae > Profundibacter > Profundibacter sp. Next base: position 34,656 of record NZ_JBSMEZ010000004.1, on the reverse strand, counting down.
TTTTGGCTTCGGGTGATCCGCTGTGGTATTCTGTCGGGGCGAGAATTGGACGCACAATTGATCCCGCCGAAATCGTTTACCATCCACAGGTCGGCGCGTTTCAACTGGCAGCGGCACGGATGGGTTGGTCGATGGCGGATTTGGAAACGCTGACGGTGCATGGACGGCCAGTAGAGCAGATGATCGCCTATATTCAGCCGGATCAGAGACTGCTTATCCTGACCACGGGCGAAGAAACCCCTGCCCAGATTGCTGCGTTTTTGACGGCGCGCGGGTTTGGTAAAAGCCGAATGACAGTGCTGGCCAATATGGGTGGCGAGGACGAGGCGCGGTTTGATGGAGTTGCCGAAAGCTGGACCCATCAGGTGCCACCGTTCAATACGTTGGCGGTGGATTGTGTGGCGGCGCCCGATGCGGCGCTGTTGCCACGGGTGCCGGGGTTGGCGGACGAATTGTTTCAGCACGACGGAACTATGACCAAGCAGGAAGTGCGGGCGGCCACCTTGGCCAAGCTGATGCCGATGCGCGGTGCGTTGTTGTGGGATATCGGCTGTGGTTGTGGGTCGGTTGCGGTGGAATGGATACGGGCAACGCGATATGCGCGGGCAATCGGCATTGAACCACGGGCGGATCGTCGGGCGATGGCAGCGGCGAATGCCTTGGCGCTGGGCGCACCAAAACTGGAGCTGATCGAGGGGTTGGTGCCCGATGCGTTGACTGACTTGGCCGCACCGGATGCGATTTTTATCGGTGGTGGGTTAAGCCGCGAGGTATTCACTGCGGCGTGGGAGGCCCTGCGCCCCTTGGGGCGTTTGGTTGCCAATGCGGTGACGTTGGAAAGCGAAGCGGAACTGATCGCGCTGCACCGTGAATTTGGTGGACAGTTGGTCAAGTTACAGATCATGCGGGTGGAGCCGATTGGCAACCTTAATGGTTGGAAACCTTTGCGTCCCGTCACGCAGCTAAGTTTGGTCAAACGATGAGCGGAGTGCTGTATGGCATAGGGCTTGGCCCCGGGGACGCCGAATTGATGACGCTAAAGGCCACGCGGTTGATTTCGGCGGCGCAGGTGGTGGCCTACCCGATATTGGCGGGGGGGAGCAGTTTTGCCCGATCTATCGCCGCCGATCTGATTGGTGATGGCGTGCGAGAGGTCAAAATTGATGTGCCGATGCAGGTCGAACGCAGCCCCGCGCAGGCAGCATATGATGCCGCTGCTGAAGAAATTTCAGCTATATTAGAGACTGGTTTGGATGTTATCGTGCTGTGCGAGGGCGATCCATTTTTCTATGGATCCTTCATGTATATCTACGCCCGCCTTAAAGGCCGGTTTGAAACAGAAATCGTTCCCGGCATAACGGCGATGACGGCCAGTGCGGCGTCTTTGGGTCTGCCGCTGGCCGCCCGAAATGAAATGTTGAGCGTGGTGCCTGGCCCGTTGCCGGACGAAGAACTGCGCCAGAAAATCAGTGCGGCTGACAGTGTGGTGATTATGAAGGTGGGCCGCCATTTGGCCCGTATTCGCGCGGTGATTGACGGGTTAGGCCTGTTGGATCAGGCGCATTATATTGAGAGGGCTACGTTGCCTGCTGAACAAAAAATGCCGCTGGCAAAGGCGCCCGACATAGCGCCCTATTTTTCAATGATATTGATCACAAAGGAGGCCGATCCGTGGCTGTAAAACCCGCCGTAGAACCCGCCGTAAAAGCAGTGGTAATCTGCCTGTCCCGCGCGGGCGAGGCAATGGCGCACAAAGTGGCCAAATCGCTGGGCGCACAAGTGCATGGCCGTGAAGGCAGGGTCGATGTGGCGGACGCCTATTTCCCGAATGCGCTGGATTATGTGCGCACACTGTTTGCCAGCGGCACGCCTGTTGTCGGGGTCTGTGCCGCGGGGATATTGATCCGCGCGGTCGCACCTATGCTGGCCGATAAGCGTAACGAGCCGCCTGTTGTGGCCGTATCTGACGATGGTGCCGTTGTGGTGCCATTGTTGGGAGGGCATCGTGGTGCGAACCGGCTGGCCAAACAGATTTCCGATGCGGTTGGCGGGGTGGCGGCCGTGACCACAGCGGGTGACGTTGCACTGGGGTTTGCGCTGGATGAACCACCCGTTGGATACAGGCTGGCTAATCCCGAAAATGCCAAATCGGTGATGGCTGCGATGCTAAATGGGGCGGGTGCGCGGATCGCGGGTGAAACCCTGTTTGATATTCCGGCAGATGAAAACGGCAAGGTCGAGATTTACGTGACTGAAATGCCGACGAAAGGCACATCCGAGCGGCTGGTTTATCACCCGCAACGCTATGCTTTGGGTCTGGGGTGCGCGCGTAATGCTGACCCCGATGAAATGTGGGAACTGGTCAAGACCACGCTGGCGGATGGAGGTATCGCGCAGGGCGCAATTGCCTCGGTGAACTCGATTGATCTGAAGGCAGACGAGCCTGCGATTATTAAAGTTGCTCAGCGTTTGAATGTGCCGTTCCGTCTGTTTGATGCCTCTAAACTCGAGGCCGAAACCGCGCGCTTGAAAAACCCGTCAGACGTGGTTTTTGCCGAAGTCGGTTGCCACGGCGTTTCCGAAGGCGCGGCGCTGGCGGCGTCAGATCGGGATGCTGTGCTGGCTGTTGAAAAGAAAAAAACCGCGACCTGCACCTGTGCGGTTGCGCGCCAATCAGAGCCTATTACTGCGCAAAAGGGCCGCCCGCGTGGCAAACTGTCGATCATTGGCATTGGGCCGGGGCAGCATTCGTGGCGCACCCCCGAGGCCAGCCAGCTAATCGCACAGGCCGAAGAATTGGTCGGCTATGGCCTGTATATTGACCTGCTGGGGCCATTGGCGGCTGGCAAAACGCGCTCGGATTTCCCGTTAGGTGGCGAAGAAGACCGCTGCCGATATGCGTTGGAACAGGCGGGTAAAGGTAAGTACGTTGCGCTAATCTGTTCGGGGGATGCGGGCATCTACGCGATGGGCGCGCTGGTGTTTGAACTGTTGGATCGTGGGCCAGATGCCTATGGAGTGTCTGATGCGGCGCGGCGGGTCGAGGTGATTTCAACGCCCGGTGTGTCGGCATTGCAAGGGGCGGCTGCGCGTGCGGGCGCGCCCTTGGGCCATGATTTCTGCGCTATTTCATTGTCGGACTTGCTGACCCCGCGCGAGGATATTGTGAAGCGCCTAAAGGCCGCGGCCGAGGGTGATTTTGTGATTGCGTTTTACAATCCTGTTTCCAAACGGCGGCGCACTTTGCTAGCCGAGGCGCGGGACATATTGTTAGAGCATCGCCCTGCAGATACGCCGGTGATGTTGGCGAGTTCGTTAGGGCGGCCCGAGGAGCATATTCGCTATCGAAAACTGTCGGACCTAGAGGTTGACGAGGTCGATATGCTGACTGTTGTTCTGGTTGGCTCCAGCCACTCACGGCTGGCGCAACTGGGCGAGGGTCCGCGGATGTTTACACCGCGTGGCTATGCGCGAAAAATTGATGGAGATTTGGCATGACGGTCTATTTTATTGGCGCGGGACCGGGTGATCCTGAACTATTGACGCTGAAGGCGCAGCGCCTGATTTCGGCCTGTCCGGTGTGCCTGTTCGCGGGCTCTTTGGTGCCCGAAGAAGTGGTGGCTGGCGCACCCGATGGAGCCACCGTCAAGGATACAGCTGCAATGACGCTGGACGACACCCACGCCGAGATTTTAGCGGCCCATAAACGCAACGAAGATGTGGCACGGGTGCATTCGGGGGACCCGTCGCTGTATGGGGCCATTGCCGAGCAAATTCGGCGTCTGCGGACGGACGGGATCGATTATCAGATCATTCCCGGTGTGCCTGCCTATGCGGCGGCGGCGGCGGCGTTAGGGCAGGAACTAACCATCCCTGAAATCGCACAGTCCATTGTTTTAACACGGGTTTCTATGCAATCCACATCAATGCCTGCCGGTGAAACGCTTGATAATTTTGCCTGCACAGGTGCCACGTTGGCGATCCATTTGGGGGTGCGCAATATGCGCGAGATCGAACGGGTTCTGGTGCCGCATTATGGCGAGGATTGCCCTGTTGTGGTGGCCTACCGCGTGGGTTGGCCGGACGAAATGATCATCCGTGGAACGCTGGCGGATATTCGCAAAAAAGTGCGGGTTGAAAAGATCACACGCACCGCGCTGATTTTGGTTGGGCCGGCGCTGGGAAATGTGCGTGATTTCAAGGATTCTGCCTTGTATGATCCGGACAAGCCCCACGTGCTTAGGCCAGTGGTTGGGGTGAATTTGGTGGAAGACCACAACACCTAGTTTGAAAATAGTATGTCGCACAATCTTAACTTGACCTTCACTATGACCGTGCCAATGTGCGCGTGGACACAGGATGGGTAAACGATGTTTGAATTCCTACCAAAAGAAGTGCGCGAGGGGCTGGAAATGGCCCGCAAACGCGATCTGAAACGCAAAAGCCGCCTGCGGGTCCATACGGATGACGAGATTTTTCCAGTGCTGCGGTTCTGGGATACCGGCTTTGCCTTGGACATTGAAAACGCGCCGCATTTGCGTGGGTTGGTTGACCTCTATGATGGCTCTCGCCATCTCTATCAATGTCTGGTTGTCGCGTCAGAAGAGAGCAACGGTCAGATGGTCTATGACTTCAAGCGCAGCACCGCCGCCAAGGATAAGGCACCGCTGGATTTTGTGCGCGATGTGAACGCACCGATTGCCTTGTTGGGGCGCTAGTTAGGGCCTGATTTCAACGGTGGTTCCGTTGCCAACCACACGCCACAATTCTTCTATCTCCACGTCGGAAACCGCAATACATCCGGCGGTCCAATCATATGAAATTGTTGCCAGCTTCCCTAACCCGTTGGGTTGACCGTGGATGAAAATATCACCGCCAGGATCAATCCCAGCGGCTGCCGCGCGATTGCGGTCATCAGCTTGCGGATAATCAATGCCCAGCGACAGGTGATAGCTGTTTTGCGGATTGCGCCGGTTGATGGTGAAGATGCCCTCGGGGGTTTTGCCGTCGCCCTGTTCCACCTTGTCGCCAGTAGGCGCAAAGCCAAGCGCGATTTGGTAGGTGCGCACCGCCTTGCCTTGCCGGAATACCGTAAGTTGACGGGCGGATTTTTCGATCAGGATGTGATCGATTTGTTCGGTCAGCGGGGCCAGTTGGGGCAGCGCTGGTTTGGGAGCATATCGGTCATAAAGTGCAAACGCCGCCACCCCGAGAAAAATCAGGAAGGCGGCGCGTGATATAAAGCGTAATGCCCGCATTATTGCAGATCGGCGAATGCTTTTTGCAGCCGATCCACGGCTTCTTTGACCAACGCACGCGGGGTGGCCAGATTAAACCGCATGAAATCCGCGCCACCAGTGCCGAAGGTTTCACCGTGGTTCACCGCGATCTTGGCTGTCTTTTCAACCCGAGCGGCGTATTCCGATTGCGACATGCCGGTGCCGGAAAAATCGACCCACGCTAGATAGGTCGCCTCAAGCGACATAGATTTCAGGCCGGGGATTGCGTTGATCCCATCATCAAAAACACGACGGTTTTCAGTCAGATATGCGTTCAATTCGTCCACCCACGCTGCCCCCTCGGGGGAATAGGCCGCCGTGGTCATGAACAACCCGAATGAATTGGGTGACATACCAAGCGCAGCCATCACCGCACCGAATTTGGCGCGCAATGCCTCGTCATGGATGATGACATTGCCAGTATGCGCGCCTGCGATGTTGAAGGTTTTGGTCACCGCCGTCATCATCACCAGACGATCCGAAACAGACGGATCAACCAGCGGCATGACGGTGTGTTTGGCCCCGTCAAACACCAGATCATGGTGGATTTCATCGCTGACCAAAATCAGGTCGTGGCGGCGCGCAAAATCGGCAACCCCCTGCAGCTCGTCCTTGGTCCAGACGCAGCCGCCCGGGTTGTGCGGTGAACACAGGACCACCATTTTCTCGGCCCCCGTCATTTGCGCGTCATAGGCGGCAAAATCCATTTTGTAACGGCCATCATTATTGACCAGCGGGCATTCAACCACTTTGCGCCCCGCCGCATTAATCACCTTGGCAAAGGCATGATAGACGGGGGTGAACAGCACCACGCCATCACCGGCATCGGTAAAGGCCTCGACACACAGCGCCGTGCCATTAACCAGCCCGTGGGTGGTGAAAATAGCGTCCGCGTCCACATCCCAGCCGTGGCGATTTTTCATCCACCACTGGATTGACGATTTATAGGCACTATCATCGCCGAAATAGCCGTAAACGCCATGATCCAGCATGTTTTGCAGCGCGCCCTGAATGCAGGCAGGCGGACGGAAATCCATATCTGCGACCCACATGGCGATGCCCTCGTCACGCGGTACGCCGTAAATCTTCTCCATCAGGTCCCATTTGGCACAATGGGTTCCGCGGCGCTCAATAATGTCGTCAAAGCTCATGATATTTGCCCTTTTTTCTGTTGTTGCCAAGCTACCTATTTAAGGTGCGGATGCAAGGGGCGTTGCAGCGGGGCAAATCATGTCTTACATGAGCCATATGAGCATTCGACCGATCATTATCCATCCCGACCCGCGCCTGAAAAAGGTATGCACCCCTGTTGACGGGGTAAATGATGAAATGCGCAAGCTGGCCGAGGATATGCTGGAAACCATGTACGATGCGCCAGGTATTGGTCTGGCGGCACCCCAGCTGGGAATTTTGAAGCGTCTGATCGTGATGGATTGCATCAAGGAAGAGGGCGCTGATCCACAGCCGATGACCCTGTTCAACCCTGAGGTTATGTGGACGTCCGAGGTGCAGAATGTTTACGAAGAAGGCTGTTTGTCGATCCCCGAGCAATATGGCGATGTGGAACGCCCTGCCGAGGTGATGGTGAAATGGATCGACATTGACGGCGCGGCCTGTGAGGCAAGCTTTGATAAGCTGTGGGCGACTTGTGTGCAGCATGAAATCGATCATCTGGAAGGTAAGCTGTTTATCGATTACCTGAAACCGCTGCGCCGCCAGATGATCACCCGCAAGATGGTGAAATTGAAACGCGAGCGGGCGCGGGCATGATCCGTGCCTTTGTGCCCTATCCTGATAAACGTCTGAAAACTGTCTGTGCGCCGATTGATACGGTGGATGATAAAGTGCGTGGTATCTGGGCGGATATGGTTGAAACCATGGACGCGATGCCCGGGGTCGGGCTGGCCGCACCGCAGATCGGGGTGATGTTGCGCCTTGCTGTGGTGGATGCGTCCGAGGCGCGGGGGCAGGCAGTGTTGATGGGCAACCCTGCGGTTTTGCATGCCTCTGCCAAGTTGCGTGAGCATGACGAGGCAAGTCCGAATTTCCCGGGGTTATCGGCGGTGATTAAACGACCACGGGCGGTGACGGTTCAGTTTTTGAACGAGGCGGGGGATGTTGAGGAACGCGATTTTGTCGGGCTGTGGGCGACATCGGTTCAACACCAGATTGATCATCTGAACGGACGGATGTATTTTGATAACCTTTCCAAAACGAAGCGCGATATGTTGCTGCGAAAGGCACGAAAGGGGGCGCGATGAAAGTTGTGTTTATGGGCACGCCGGAGTTTTCGGTCCCTGTGTTAGAGGCGTTGGTTGAGGCGGGCCACGAGGTGGTTTGCGTATACTGCCAGCCGCCGCGCCCGGCTGGCCGTGGCAAGAAAGATCGGCTTAGCCCAGTGCAGGCGCGGGCCGAAACGCTGGGGCTGAAGGTGCGCTATCCGGTGTCGTTGAAGGGTGCTGTTGAGCAGGCGAATTTTGCGGCATTGAGCGCTGATGTAGCGGTGGTGGTGGCCTATGGGCTGATCTTGCCGCAGGCCATTCTAGATGCGCCTTCGCAGGGGTGTTTGAACATCCATGCGTCCCTGTTGCCGCGTTGGCGCGGGGCAGCGCCGATCCATCGGGCGATCATGGCGGGGGATGTGGAAACAGGTGTTTGCATTATGCAGATGGAGGCGGGGCTGGATACGGGACCAGTGTTAATACGCCAGTCCGTGTCGATCGAAGCGCAGGATACCACCGCTATTTTGCATGATCGGTTGTCTGAATTGGGGGCGCGGTTGATAGTGCATGCTTTGGCAAATTTGGCCGAGTTAGAGCCACATATCCAACCGGAAGAGGGCGTGACGTATGCCAAGAAGATCGACAAATCCGAGGCGCGTGTGGATTGGGCGCGTTCGGCTGTCGAAGTGGATCGTTTGATCCGCGGGTTGTCGCCGTTCCCTGGCGCGTGGTGCGAAGTTGACGGGGAACGGTTAAAGCTGTTGGAAAGCCGTGTGGTTGAAGGCACGGGTGTGGCTGGCAAGGTTTTGAACGGCTTGACGGTTGCCTGTGGCGAGGGGGCAATCGAGATACTGAAAGCCCAACGTCAGGGCAAGCGACCTATGGAGGCAGAAGAGTTGTTGCGTGGGTATGAAATGCCGGAGCGGTTAAACTAAGCTACCCGTAAGGCTTGATGAGCCGCTTAGACAACCTATATTAATCCTATGCCAGTGATATTTCTGATCATAGTCGGTGCCGCTGCGGGGTTTTTGGCCACGCGGGTGATGCATGTGAAAACGGATGTTGTGACCACGGTTGCCATCGGTATCTTCGGGGCGTTGATTGGCGGGTTGATCCTGCGGTTCATTCTGTTGCTGACGGGGATTGCTTTCGGGTTTGTCGGGGCGGTTCTGGGGGCGATGCTGCTGATCTGGGCGTATCGCACATATATCCAGAAATAGGGTCTAATCTACCTTAAAGGGCTCCATTCCACGTCGCGCCAATTCATCCGCGCGTTCATTTTCCGGATGGCCTGCGTGACCTTTCACCCATTCCCAAGCCACATGATGACGGGCCTGTGCCTCGTCAATGCGCTGCCACAGCTCGACATTCTTTACCGGCTTTTTGTTAGCGGTGCGCCAGCCGTTGCGCTTCCAGCCGTGAATCCATGTGGTCACACCGTTTTTCACATACGCACTGTCGGTGATGATGGTCAGGGTCGAGGGGCGCTCCAGCGCTTCTAGCGCATTGATAGCCCCCAGCAGCTCCATGCGGTTGTTGGTAGTGTGACCTTCGCCACCGCACAGCTCGCGCTCCTTCAAAACTGTATCGCCATCGCGTGCGATCATCAGCGCACCCCAGCCGCCAGGGCCAGGATTGCCCGAACAGGCGCCATCGGTATAGACAAATAATTCAGGCATGGGCCGCCACCGTGATCCAGTCGGCCAGCACCCCGTCAAGGCCGGGGCTGTTGCCATATTCACAGTGATCAATCTTGAAGCCGGCAGTCATAAGATGGCCCAATAAATCGTCCTCTTGATAATAAGTATACATGCGATCAATGGTGTCTCGGGCAGCATTAGAGCCTAATTTCATGCCAATATGGAATAATGCATCCGGTTTGCAAGCACTGTGCAGGGCGGCGAGGTGTTTGGGGAAATCGGTGCGGGACGCGTGCAGCAGGCTGAAGTTGGCCCAGATACCATCGTATACCGCAACGCCGGAAATGTCGTCGAAACTGGCATGGCGGGCGGTGACACCATCATATTGATCGGCCAATTTTACCATTTCCATTGAGGCATCTACAGCGTCAACCGTGCAGCCTTGCTCGGCCATATAAGCGGCATACAGACCTGGGCCACAACCGAGGTCGAGCACATGCCCACCTTTGGGCATGGCATCACAAAAGGCAACCAACCCGTCATAGCCATCTAGATCTTTGGTCAGGCGAGAATAGTCGGCGGCGCGGGCGTCGTAGACTTCGATGGTTTTGGCGTCGACGCTCATACGGGCATCCGCAGCACGCGCGGCACTTTGAATTCGACGTTTTCCTGCGCTGTTTCGATGGTTTCAACCGTCACGTCATAGCGGGCGCGAAAAGCATCGATCACCTCGTTGACCAATACCTCGGGGGCCGAGGCACCAGCGGCCAAACCCAGCGTTTTTATCCCGTCCAGCGCGCGCCAATCGATGCCTTTGGCGCGCTGCACCAGTTGCGAATATTCGCACCCTGCCGCCGCGCCAACTTCGACCAGACGTTTGGTATTTGACGAATTGGGCGCACCGATCACCAAAATGGCGTCGGATTTTGGGGCGATTTTCTTGACCGCTTCTTGGCGGTTGGTGGTGGCGTAGCAGATGTCTTCTTTGTGTGGGCCGATGATGCTGGGGAACCGTGATTGCAACGCGGAAACGATGCCAGCCGTGTCGTCAATCGACAGGGTTGTCTGGGTTATATAGGCCAACCTGTCAGGGTCGTGCACGTTCAGCGTGGCAACATCACTAACGGTTTCAACCAACAGCACTTCGCCTTCAGGCAATTGTCCCATAGTACCCACAGTTTCAGGGTGTCCAGCGTGACCGATCATCACCATTTGCAAGCCGTTTTCATTGTGACGCTCGGCCTCGATATGCACCTTGCTGACCAACGGGCATGTGGCATCGACATAGATCATATTGCGCAATTTCGCCGCATTAGGCACTGATTTTGGCACCCCGTGAGCCGAAAAAATCACCGGCCGGTCGGTGGGGCAATCATCCAGTTCCTCGACAAACACCGCCCCCTTGTCACGCAGACCATCAACCACGAATTTGTTATGCACGATTTCATGGCGCACATAGACGGGTGCGCCCCATTTCTCGATCGCCATTTCGACGACTTTGATGGCGCGCACGACGCCAGCGCAAAACCCGCGCGGGGCGGCAAGATAAAGGGTTAGTGGTGGTTTGGTCATATCGGCCCTGTTCAGTTGACTTAGAAATAAGGTCAATGCGGGGCGGCGTCCAGCCCCATTGCCAGCCCATTGAAAGTAAAAAGCCGAAGCGTTTGCCCCGGCTTTTTATTTATTCGTCAGCGTCATCTACCCTTGCCGGTGCGGGCATAGGCTCGCGTGGTGGGCGTCCGATCACTTCGCGCAGATCGTCAAGTTCGATGAAATTATCCACTTGGCGGCGCAGATCATCCGAAATCATCGGCGGTTGCGAACGGATCGTTGAAACAACAGAAACACGCACGCCCTGACGTTGCAGGCTTTCGACCAAGGGGCGGAAATCGCCATCCCCCGAGAAGATAACCATGTGGTCAACATGCGGCGCCAATTCCAGCGCATTGACGGCCAGTTCGATATCCATGTTGCCCTTAACCTTACGGCGGCCCATCGAATCAGTGTATTCCTTGGCGGGTTTTGTCACCATGGAATAGCCGTTGTAATGCAGCCAATCCACCAGCGGGCGGATCGGAGAATAGTCGTCATTTTCCAGCAAGGCGGTATAATAAAACGCCCGCAACAGTTTGCCGCGACGCATAAATTCGCTCCGAAGCAGTTTATAATCAATGTCAAACCCAAGCGATTTTGCAGCCGCATACAGATTTGATCCATCGATGAACAGCGCAAGCCGTTCGTCTTTGTAGAACATCAAATTTTCCTTCCGGTAGGCGGTTTCGACTTCGTTTCCGTGAGTGAGTGTGGTTACTGATAAAATATGCGAAACCTAGAATGATTTTAAGGATTTGTTACAAATGTTGCAACCCACAACGACCCCACGTCACCCCGTATCGGCAATAATTGGCCTCGGGGCGAATTTATCGTCTGATCATGGTCCCTTAATCAAAACCTTGCAGGCTGCATTGGATATGTTGGTGGGTGATGGCGTTGAAATTCAAGCTGTTAGCCGGTTTTACAGCACGCCTTGTTTCCCTGCAGGGGCGGGGCCGGATTATGTGAATGCGGCGGCGTTGCTGCGGGTGGATGTGTCGGCGACGGACCTTTTGTCGCGGCTTCATAAGATCGAAGAGACAATGGGCCGTGAGCGGATTGAACGGTGGGGGCAGCGGGTTCTGGACCTTGACTTGTTGGCATTCGGGGACGAAATAGCCCCTGATCTTGAGGTGTTTTTACACTGGCGAGATTTGCCAATACCGAAACAATCAACGGTCGCACCAGAGCAGCTGGTTTTACCACATCCGCGCCTTCAGGACCGCGCGTTTGTTCTGGTGCCAATGGCTGATATTGCGCCGGAATGGGTGCATCCGGTGACGGGGCGCAGTACGCGCCAGATGCTGGGTGATCTGGACGCAGACGATGTTGCGCAAATCATGCCGCTTTAGGGATTGTCATCATAGGCTAAAGCCCCTAAATAGACGTCTTCGTATTGCACACAAATCGAGATCAGGAGTCGCCCTATGGCCCGCGTTACCGTTGAAGATTGCGTTGATAAGGTTCCAAACCGTTTTGAGCTGGTTATGCTGGCGTCCCACCGTGCGCGTGAAATCGCGGCAGGTGATGCGATTACAGTTGAACGTGATAACGATAAAAACCCAGTTGTAGCCCTGCGCGAAATCGCGGACGAGACACAATCAGCCGATGATCTGCGCGAACGGATGATCGAAAGCCAGCAAACCCAGATCGAGGTGGACGAGCCCGAAGAGGATGCGATGGCATTGCTGATGGGCGCCGAAGCCGACAAGCCAGCAGAAGACGATATGTCAGAAGAAAAACTGCTGCGGGCATTGATGGAAGCGCAAGGGCAGCCATAACGCCCCTGCCAACACGCTGAAGGGCGCGAACGCGGATGCCGGAAAAGATCACTGTTGATGACCTGATCGCGCTGGTTCGCAGTTATAACCCTAATACTAACGAAACTCTGATCCGCACGGCCTTTGCCTATGGTGCTAAAATGCACGATGGCCAATTCCGCCATTCGGGCGAGCCGTATTTCACCCATCCGGTGGCTGTCGCGGCCATTCTGACCCAGCAGCGGCTGGATGACGCAACGATCATCACCGCCCTGTTGCACGACACCATCGAAGACACCAAGTCCACCTACACCGAGGTGTCCGAGATGTTCGGCGATGAAATCGCCGAGTTGGTCGACGGGGTGACCAAGCTGACCAATCTGCAGTTGTCCTCGACCCAGACCAAACAAGCCGAAAATTTCCGCAAGCTGTTTATGGCGATGTCCAAGGATTTGCGCGTTATTCTGGTAAAGCTATCCGACCGTTTGCACAATATGCGCACGATCAAATCCATGCGCCCCGATAAGCAAGTGCAAAAGGCCCGCGAAACCATGGACATCTATGCGCCGCTTGCGGGTCGCATGGGGATGCAATGGATGCGCGAAGAGCTGGAGGACCTGGCCTTTTCCGTGTTGAATCTCGAGGCGCGCAATTCAATCATGCGCCGTTTCATCACCCTGCAAAAAGAGACCGGTGATGTAATCAAAAAGATCACCGATGATATCCGGCTGGAGCTGGACAAGGTTGAGATCAAGGCCGATGTTTTTGGGCGTGCTAAAAAACCCTATTCGATCTGGCGCAAGATGGAAGAAAAGGGGCAAGGGTTTTCGCGGCTGTCCGATATCTACGGCTTTCGGGTGATTACAGATAACGAATGCGATTGTTACCGTGTTTTGGGCGCGATCCATCAACGGTGGCGCGCTGTGCCGGGCCGGTTCAAGGATTATATCAGTCAGCCAAAATCCAATGGGTATCGCTCTATCCACACAACCGTTTCAGGGCGTGATGGCAAACGGGTCGAGGTGCAAATCCGCACCCGCCAGATGCATGATGTGGCAGAATCCGGCGTGGCCGCGCATTGGTCGTATCGGGACGGGGTGCGGGCCAATAATCCGTTTGCGGTTGATCCGGCCAGCTGGGTTTCGGGGCTGACAGAACGTCTGGATTCAGCGGAAGGCCACGATGAATTTCTGGAACATGTGAAACTGGAAATGTATTCGGATCAGGTGTTCTGTTTCACCCCAAAAGGCGAGGTTGTGAAACTGCCGCGCGGGGCGACGCCGCTGGATTTCGCTTATGCGATTCACACACGGATTGGAGATGCTTGTGTCGGCGCACGGGTTGATGGCATTCGCGTGCCGCTGTGGACGCGGGTCAAAAATGGCCAATCAGTTGAAATCATGACCGCCGAGGGCCAGCGCCCGCAAGCCACATGGATCGACATTGCCGTCACCGGCAAGGCAAAATCGGCGATCCGGCGCTCCTTGCGCTCAGAGGACCGCGAGAGGTTTATCAAATTGGGGCGCGAACTGGCTCGCGTGGCGTTCGAACATATCGGCAAGAAAGCGACCGACAAGGCATTAACCACCGCCGCTAAAACTATGGGCCTGTCCAGCATGAACGAATTGCTGGCCCGATTGGGCAGCGCTGAAACAAACGCCCGTGATGTGGTCGAGGGGCTATACCCCGAACTGGCTGCAAGCACTGGTGACGAGATCGAGCTGACCCGCGCAATTGTCGGGCTGGAAAAGGGTCAAACGTTTGAACGTGCCGCCTGTTGCCAGCCAGTGCCGGGCGAGCGGATTGTTGGCATCAGTTACCGCGGCAAAGGCGTTGTGGTGCATGCCATCGATTGCCCCGTTCTGTCGGATTTCGAGGACCAAAACCAGCGCTGGGTTGATCTGCATTGGCACAGCGGCAAACATCCGGCGGCCCACGCGGTGACCCTGCGCATTACCATCAGCAATGACGCCGGTGTGCTGGGACGAATTTGCACATTGATCGGCGAGCAAAAGGCGAATATCGCAGATTTGTTATTTCTGGACCGGAAACCGGATTTTTACCGAATTCTGATTGATGTGGACTTGAGGGATGTCGAGCATATGCATACGGTGATGACGGCACTGGAAGCAGACAGTGATGTGGCTGCGTTGGAACGGTATCGGGATCCAGCCCGCAAGCCCTAGCTGGCTGTTTAGTAAAGGACGACTTGTTTGGTTTTCAAACGCCGCGATAAACGCTCATTTCTACGGGTGCTTTGGGAATTGATTTACCCCAAAGGCGGCTGGACGCGTGCGTTTCATTACGTCAAGCATCGTGTGCGCCGTTTGCCCGATCCGCCGCATCGTATTGCGCGTGGTGTTTTTGCCGGTGTGATGACCAGTTTTACACCGTTGTTCGGCTTTCACTTTATCACTGCCGCACTGATCGCCAAGGCAATGCAGGGCAATATCATTGCTGCCATTATGGCAACGTTTTTCGGTAATCCGATTACTTTTCCGTTTATTGCGGCCAGCAGTCTGAAACTGGGTCACTGGATTTTGGGAACCACATTCGACGAGAATAGCAAACATTATCTGATGAGCAGTTTTGGCGGCGCATGGAGTGATCTAAAGCACAACTTTGCAGCGATGTTTACAGACGCGACAGCGGACTGGGGGCGTCTGAACATTTTTTATGACGAGGTGTTTTTGCCCTATCTGGTTGGTGGTCTAATTCTGGGGCCAATCGCGGGGATCATTTGCTATTATTTAAGTGTGCCGGTGATCACCGTCTATAAAAACCGCCGCAAAGGTCGCCTAAAGGCCAAGCTGGCCGAAATTCGTGAGAAGAAAGCCGCAAAGAAAGCTGACGAAGCTGATGAATAGGTCTAGGCTTTTGTGAATGACGCTAAAAAGGATGCTGTGATGGGCGACAAACCGCAAAAATTGTTGGGCAAGCTGCGGCTTGGGATTAACATTGATCACGTGGCAACAGTGCGCAATGCGCGGGGTGGCTCGTACCCTGATCCGGTGCGGGCGGCAAAGTTGGCCGAGGAAGCCGGCGCCGACGGAATTACGGCGCATCTGCGCGAGGATCGGCGCCATATTTCGGACGCCGATATTGACGGGCTGATGGAGCATCTTTCGGTGCCGCTGAATTTCGAGATGGCGGCCACCGATGAAATGCAGGCGATTGCCCTGCGCCACAAGCCCCACGCGGTCTGCATCGTGCCGGAAAAGCGCGAGGAGTTGACCACCGAGGGCGGGCTGGATGTGGCACGGGATGAAAACCGTCTGACGCATTTCATAGCGCCGATCCGCGAGGCGGGGTGTCGGGTGTCGCTGTTTGTGGCCGCCGACATGCGCCAGATAGATGCGGCGTCCAAGATTGAGGCCAACATAGTCGAGCTGCACGCCGGACCCTACTGTGACGCGTTTTCCGAGGGGCATTTCGATGTGGCTGATGCCGAACTGGTCAAGCTGCGCGAGATGTCGACCTATGCGCATGGGTTGGGTCTTGAGGTGCACGCGGGCCACGGGATCACCTATGACACGGTGAAACCGATTGCCCAATTCCCCGAAGTGTTGGAGCTGAACATCGGCCATTTCCTGATTGGCGAATCGATCTTCATGGGGTTGCAGCCCGCGATCCAGAAGATGCGCGAACTGATGGATGAGGCGCGGGATGTCTGATGTCTGGATTGCATGGCTGGCCTTTGCCGTTCTTGCGGCCAGTCCGGGCCCATCCATCATGGCCATCATGGGAACGTCACTTTCCTATGGGCGCGGCGCAGGTATCCGATTTGCTGCCGGTGTTGTAACAGGTTCAGTAATCTGGGGTATATTGTCAGCATTAGGCACGGCGATGCTGTTAAGTCAGGCGGCATGGATGCTGACAGGTCTTAAAATTGCGGGCGGCTGTTACTTTCTTTGGCTGGCTTATAAGGCAGGGCGATCAGCATATCACAACACGCCTGTGTATGAAGGCAAGATAGATAAGCGTCGTGTCTACTGTGCAGGGCTAGCGCTGCATCTGACCAACCCGAAAGCAGTCTTTAGCTGGACCACAATTGTGGTTTTGGGGATGCCTGTGGGTGCCCCTGCACATAACACGTTTTTCATTTTGGCGGGCTGTGCGGTATTGGCCATTGTTATCAACTTTGGCTATGCGGTGGTTTTTTCCAATCAACAAATTGTAGGCGCATACCGCAAGGTAAAGCGCTGGGTCGATGGCACGCTAGCGATTCTGTTTACCCTTGCGGGGTTGCGTTTGCTAACGTGGCGCATATGATCCTCGGCATCGGCACGGACCTTGCGAATATCGACCGCATCGCGGGCACGCTGGAGCGGTTTGGTGACCGGTTTCGCAATCGTGTGTTCACCGAAATTGAACAACGAAAAGCCGAACGTCGCCGCGATGTGGCGGGCACCTATGCCAAACGCTGGGCCGCCAAAGAGGCCTGTTCCAAGGCGCTGGGCACTGGTCTGCGCATGGGGATCAGTTGGCGGGATATGGCCGTTAGCAATCTGGAAACGGGGCAACCCGTGATGGCGGTGACGGGCTGGGCCAAAGAACGACTGGATGATATGACACCGCAAGGCCACGAGGCCATTATTCATGTGACCCTGACCGATGATCACCCGTGGGCGCAGGCCTTTGTGGTGATAGAAGCGCACCCCAAAACTTGACTCTCGCCCCCCCGCATATCATGTAGCCCTACAACACATAACCGAGCAGGAATATTCAGGATCATGGCAAGCAAAGCAGAGAAGCCGGACGGCATCTGGGAACTTATCAAAACAGTGTTTTGGGCACTGATCATCGCAGGTGTTTTCCGCACCCTGTTTTTTCAACCATTCTGGATTCCGTCGGGGTCAATGAAAGATACATTGCTGATCGGTGACTTCCTGTTCGTCAATAAAATGGCCTATGGCTATTCCAGATATTCCTGCCCGCTTTCCGCCTGTCCATTTTCTGGCCGTATCATGGGGTCCGAACCGGAGCGCGGCGATGTGGTGGTGTTCCGCCACCCCGTAAACGGTCAGGATTTCATTAAGCGTTTGATCGGTCTGCCCGGTGACAAGGTGCAGATGATAGATGGTGTGCTGCATATCAATGGGGATGCCGTAAAGCTGGAGCCAGCTGGCGTATTCGAGGAATTATATGAGAAGCAAGGCCCGCAGGGTAGTTTCCCGCGTTGTGAAGCCACGACGGGAACGGGCGGGATTTGCCCTAAATCACGAATGACTGAAACGCTGCCAAATGGTGTGGCGCACAGCATTCTGAATATTACAGACCAGCCAAAGGACCATACGGGAATTTACACTGTGCCCGAAGGCAAATTTTTCTTTATGGGCGATAACCGCGATAATTCTACCGACAGCCGGTTTGATCCGAATGCGGGCGGGGTTGGCTATGTGCCGTTTGAAAACATCATTGGCCGTGCGGACCGGATTATGTTTTCGTCTGCCGGCCGGTCGTTGTTCTATTTCTGGACATGGCGGTCTGATCGTTTCTTTAAGGCGGTCGAGTGAAGCTCTCGTCAGAACTAAAGGCCTTTGCGGGCCGGATTGGTTATACATTTACGCGGCCCGAGCTTTTGCATCGGGCCGTTACCCATTCGTCGATGTCGTCGCCTACTCGTGATGATAACCAGCGGCTGGAATTTTTGGGCGACCGCGTGCTGGGCCTTGTGATGGCCGAGGCGTTGTTTTTGGCCGATGCGTCTGCAACCGAAGGCCAGATGGCGCCGCGCTTTAATGCATTGGTGCGCAAAGAAGCCTGCGCCGATGTGGCGCGGGAATTTGATTTGGGCGCAGTGTTGAAGCTGGGCCGCTCCGAGATGTTATCAGGTGGGCGGCGCAAGGAAGCGCTGCTGGCTGACGCGATGGAGGCAGTCATTTCGGCGGTCTATCTGGATGGCGGGTTTGAGGCGGCCAAGGCGCTGGTTTTACGTCTGTGGGGCCAGCGGGTATCGGCGGTAGATGCGGATGCGCGCGATGCGAAAACCGCGTTGCAGGAATGGGCGCAAGCGCGCAAACTGGCCCCGCCTACCTATGTGGAAACGGGGCGCAGCGGGCCGGACCATGCGCCGGTGTTCACCATCGAGGTGCGGTTGGACAATGGTGCGGTTGAAACTGCCACAGCAAATTCAAAACGACAGGCCGAACAGGCCGCGGCCAAGGTTCTGTTGGCCCGATTGGAGAATGAAGAATGACTGACACACGCGCCGGATTTGTGGCCCTAATAGGCGAGCCGAACGCTGGGAAATCCACGTTGTTGAACCGGATGGTCGGGGCCAAGGTTTCCATCGTGACACATAAGGTGCAAACAACCCGCGCCCGCATTCGCGGTGTGGCGATGGAGGGGAATGCGCAGCTGATTTTCGTTGACACGCCGGGCATTTTTGCACCGCGTCGCCGACTGGATCGGGCGATGGTCGCGGCGGCCTGGAGCGGGGCGGCGGATGCTGATCTGGTGGTGCTGTTGATCGAGGCACATCGCGGCGTGACCGAGGGTGTGAAGGTTATCATTGGCGCGCTGAGCGAGCGGGCAGGTGGGCGACCTGTGGCGCTGGCGATCAACAAGATCGACAAGGTCAAAGCAGACAAATTGCTCGCTTTGAGCCAAGAATTGAACACTTTGTACAATTTCAACGAAACTTTCATGATCTCGGCTGAAAAGGGCCACGGGGTGGATGATCTGCGCAAATGGCTGGCCGATCAGGTTCCGGCGGGTCCGTGGTTATACCCCGAAGACCAGATCGCCGATTTACCGCTGCGGATGATCGCCGCCGAAATGACCCGCGAGAAACTGACGCTGCGTCTACATCAGGAATTACCCTACCAGTTGACGGTCGAAACTGAAAACTGGGAAGACCGCAAGGATGGGTCGGTCAAGATTGACCAGTTGATTTACGTGATGCGTGACGGGCACAAGGGGATTTTGCTGGGCCATAAGGGCGAGACAATCAAGGCGGTTGGCAAAGCCTCGCGCGAGGAGTTGGAAGAGTTTCTGGGCCGCCGTGTGCATCTGTTCCTGCAAGTCAAAGTGCGCCCCAATTGGTTGAACGAGGCCGAACGGTATTCCGAGATGGGGCTGAACTTCAAGGATGGTAACACATGATACGGTTAACATCTGAATTTTGGGTTCAGGCCTATATGCATCGTCTGGATCTGGAAAATATTCCCGCCTTTGTAACCACCAAAGGCGATTTGACCGCAGGTGCCGTATTGATTAAAGTGAACACGCTGGATGGCGATGCGCAGGCGTTCGAGCGCTCATTCGATTTGCAAACCGGCCAGCGCGCATGGATCGGCATGGCGGTGGGCTGCGAGGCCGAGGTGGATATGGCGATCCAGCGACAAAAGTCGTTCGACCCCGATGTTTGGGTGATCGAGGTCGAAGACAAGCAAGGGCGGCATTTGCTGGATGAACCCGGTTTGAGTTAGCCTCTCTTAGGCAAAGCGGCGTTCAGGAAGCGGATTGGTCGGCGTAGCGGCCAACCCTTTGATGACCCCTTTACGGGATGCCATCCGATCACACCATGCAACAAGGTTTTCGCAGTTGGCCGGCACAAAATCAGATCGGCGGGCAAACACATACCAGCCATAAAAACTGATATCGGCAATCGTAATCGCATCACCCATCAGGCAGTTGCACCCTGACAACAGGCTGTCCATCAGATCGTCAATGATCGCGCCTTGTTCTTCGTAGTGTGAAATTGCGTATGGGATATGTTCTGGCCCAAACATCGAAAAGCGCGCCCGCTGTCCAAACATTGGCCCCTGTAGGGAGGCTTGCAGGAACATTAGCTGGCCCAGTTCATGGTCGGGTGCGTTGGCCGGGGCGCGTAGTTTGCCGGATTTATTGGCCAAATACATCAGGATTGCGTTGGACTCGTAAATAGTATCGCCTGTGTCGGAATCCTGTATGACGGGGATTTTGCCAGCCGGGTTTAATGCCTTGAATTTGGGTGTCAGGGTTTCGCCTGCGAAAATGTCTATAAGTTTCACTTCATAGGGTAGTTTCATTTCCTCAAGCGCGATTGCAATCTTGACGCCGTTTGGGGTTCCGTGAGTGTAAAGGGTAATCATTGCTGTCTCCTGTTTGGTCATTCGGGTCGCCAATATACCGCACGGTTTAAGATTTAGAATGACTGCAAGTGCGCTTCTGTTGATCAAAAATCTCATTATTGATATGAAGTGATGGAAACAGAAGGTATTTATGGACGTTGTCTCGGATGTTTTGCGCATTACACAAATGGGCAATACTATTATGTCGCGGGCGCAGTTTGTGGCGCCTTGGGGGATCGCGGTTGATCAAACCACAAAGATTGCGGTTCATGCTGTGCAACGCGGAGTTTGCTGGTTGGGGATGGATGGTCTCAGGCCGATTTTGCTGGCAGAGGGGGATATCGTTCTGGTTGCGCATGGAGCGCCACATTCATTGTCGGATTCCCCTGATACCTTGTTATCATCTTGGGAACACACGCTATCGGAATGCAGTGTCATGGAAGGCACAGACATTAAAGGTCGAGCAGTCGCGCAATTGCTCTGTGCCAAGTACCGGTTTGGATTGCCAACAACACATCCGTTATTCACCCAACTTCCAACCCTTATCCATCTCAAGGCTGCCGATGCAGTTCGAAACCCGCAGTTGCAACTGCTGGTGCAGCTTATGAAGGCAGAGGTTGACGAGGCGGGGGATGGCACTGATCTGGTTATCCCGTGGCTGGTTGACAGTTTACTTGTTTTCATATTGCGCAGTTGGCTTGAAGCCGAGCCAGGAATTTCATCAAGCTGGTTTGCTGCGACACGGAACAAGGCAGTCGCGGCAGCTCTTTCGGCAATACATGCGGCACCCGAGAAGGATTGGTCGCTTGAGGAGTTGGCAGAGACATCTGGCCAGAGCCGTGCAACCTTTGCCCGCCAGTTTGCGGCGCTTGTTGGCGAAACGCCTATGGCTTATCTGTACCAGTGGCGTTTGTGCATTGCTGCAAAAACCATTCGCGAGGGGAATGATACAATTGAATCTATTGCCTATACTTCCGGATATAATAGTGCGGCCGCATTTTCGCGGGCTTTCAAACGACAGTACGGGTTTTCGCCAGTTGCGATTAGACAGTTGGTTAGCTGATTGGGTGATTTGAATGGAGTGGCGTGATCAGGGTGTTTTACTACAGGTGCGCAAGCACGGTGAAAACGCGGCTATCATCGAAGTATTCACCTCTGAGCACGGGCGGCACGCGGGCGTGGTGCGTGGTGCGACATCGCGCAAGATGACGCCGGTTTTGCAGCCCGGGGCACAGCTGGATGTGACATGGCGCGCGCGGCTTGAGGATCATTTGGGCAGCTATACGGTCGAACCCATGCGCAGTCGCGCGGCGGCGGTGATGTCGGACCGTTTGACATTGGCAGCGCTGAATTCTGTTTGCGCATTGCTGGCGTTTACCCTGCCCGAACGCGAGGCGCACCCTGAGTTATATCAACGATCTGTCACTCTGTTTGATTTGTTGGGCAACACGGATGGCTGGCCACTGGCCTATTTGCGTTGGGAGTTGGCGCTTCTGGAAGATTTGGGGTTCGGGCTGGATTTACGGACCTGTGTGGTGAATGGCAGCCGTGATGATCTGGCCTATGTGTCGCCAAAATCGGGCCGCGCGGTCAGTGCCGAAGGGGCCGGCGAATGGGCGGACCGGTTACTGCCGTTGCCGCTGTGTTTGTTGGGGCAGGGGCCGGCGCCGGACAATGAAATTAACGACGGGCTACGGATGACAGGACATTTCCTGACCCATTGGTTGGCCCATTCACTGGGAAACAAGCCGTTACCTGCAGCGCGGCAGCGGTTTGTCGACGCCTATTTACGCCATTCCTAGGGGCCGGTGGTAAACACCATTTCACGGCCATCGTCGCTGGTCAGGATCATTGTGTTCCCAAGGGTTTCGGCAAGTGCCATTGCCGCGAGGGCGTCAAAGAACTGCTGCTCTGCGGCCAGATCGGGACAGGCCATCTTAGTGGATATGATCGGGCCGAGTTTGAACCAGGGCAGCGGTGCGGTTTGTGTGCTGGCGTAGGTGTTGCAGGGCGCTTGGCCCGTGACTTTGCCTTTTGAAGGGAAGGCGATTGTGGCGCGGGCAGTGAAGGGTTTGCCGTCAAATTCCACCAGCGTCCATGACGATCCCGCATCGGTGTAGCCTGAAATCGATTCATCAAGTTTACATGCGGTCAGGGTCAAAGGGATCAGGAAGGCAAATACTATACGCATGAGGTATCCTTATTGAGAACTGGTTGTTTGGTGAAGATATACATATGATGCGAGATGTAAAATTACGATAGGTCTTGTGATGTCCAATACCCCACTTGTGATGATCCCCGGTCTGGCCTGCACTGCGGCGCTGTTTGCCGACCAGGTGGCCGTGTTAGGGCGGGACCGCGAGGTGATTATCGGGGACCATATGTTGTATGATAACATGGCAGAAATAGCGGCGCATATACTGGCAAGTGTGCCGGAACGGTTTGCCTTGGCGGGACTTTCGATGGGCGGATACATCAGTCTGGAAATCATGCGTCAAGCACCGGAACGGGTAGAGCGGCTGGCGTTGCTAGACACATCTGCTCGCGCCGATACGGTAGATAAAACCACGCTGCGCCGCGAGGCGTTGGGGCTGGTGGCGGCGGGCAAGTATATGGCGGTGTGCCGCTCGACACTGGATTTGAGTATTGCCGGATCGCGCCACGGGGATGCTGCGTTGAAAGCGGCGATCATTGATATGGCAGTTGATACCGGACCGGAGGTTTGGGCAATGCAGACCCGTGCGATTATCGGGCGGGCGGATTCGGTCCCGATGCTAGGTTCGATTACTTGCCCGACGTTGGTCGTGGTCGGAGACGAGGACCAGTTAACGCCGCCTGAATGGGCCCATGAAATGGCCGAGGGGATTACCGGCGCGCAGTTGGAGATGATTGCCGATTGCGGGCATATGTCGAGCATGGAGCGGCCCGATGTCATCACCGGACTGCTCCTGAATTGGTTGGCTAGTTCGTAGGTTCTTCCGCGATAATCTTGTATCCAGCATGGCAACTGGTACAGTTTTTCAAAAGCGTGCCAACGCCAGTCATCGTGATACTTGCATCCCCGATGTCTTCGGCATTCATTGCCAGATCGTCGAACAGGCTGTGGGTGGAAAACCCGAGAGTTTTGAATTCCAGCGGTAGTTTTCCCATCAGGGCGACGGGCACCTCGTTTGTGCTGGCAGAGCCAACCGAACGGGCAACCGTGGCGATGGTGGCCATGTCGTCATTTCCGGCCGCTTCGGTGATTTCTTGAATTGCCTCAAGGAACCCGCGCATTTCGGCCAGCAACAGTTGGCGCTCGCCTTCGGTTACGACAATTGCGGTGCGGCCATCTTCGCTGGCAACGGTATTACCGCGCAGCAGAAACATATACCCCATAGCGAGGATGACAGCGAGGAATACGAGATTTATCAGCCAGGGAAGTTTACAGGATTTCGTCATTTGGGGCGCCTTTTTATAAGTTATAGCGCTATAGCCTAGACGGTAACCGGTGCCGCGTCAACTTGGCACATCACCCAAGTAGGCGGCGTGCAATCACGGTGGCCTGAATTTCGGCAGCACCCTCAAAGATGCTCAAAATACGCGCATCACACAGGATGCGGCTGATCTGGTATTCCAGTGCAAAGCCGTTGCCGCCGTGGATTTGCAACGCGTTGTCGGCGGCCGCCCAAGCCACCCGCGCGCCCAGCAGTTTGGCCATGCCTGCCTCAAGGTCGCAGCGCTGGTCGTGGTCCTTTTCCCATGCCGCAAAATAGGCCATTTGGCGGGCGATCATGATTTCCACGGCCATCATCGCCAGCTTGCCTGACACACGCGGGAAATTGATCAGGGATTTGCCGAATTGCTTGCGGTCCTGCGCATATTGCATCCCGACCTCCAGCGCGTTTTGCGCCACGCCAATGGCACGCGCAGCGGTCTGGATGCGGGCGGATTCAAACGTTTGCATCAGCTGTTTAAAGCCTTGGCCCTCAACCCCGCCCAGCAGGTTCTCGCCCTTGACCTTAAAGCCGTCAAACGCCAGTTCGTATTCCTTCATACCGCGATAGCCCAGCACCTCGATTTCGCCGCCGCTCATTCCCTCGGTGGGGAAGGGTGTGTCGTCAGTGCCGGGGGTCTTTTCGGCCAGAAACATCGACAGGCCTTTGTAGTTATCGGTGTCCGGATCGGTGCGGGCCAGCAGAGTCATTACATGGGTGCGGGCCGCGTGGGTGATCCATGTTTTGTTACCGGTGATGGTGAAGTCATCGCCATCTTTAACGGCACGGGTTTTCAGTGCGCCAAGGTCCGAGCCAGTGTTTGGTTCAGTGAACACGGCGGTGGGCAGGATTTCACCGCTGGCGATTTTGGGCAGCCAGTGCTGTTTCTGGTCCTCGGTGCCGCCGCACAGGATCAGTTCAGCGGCGATCTCGGAGCGTGTGCCAAGCGAGCCAACGCCGATATAGCCGCGCGACAATTCTTCGGACACAACACACATCGAGGCTTTGGATAGACCAAAGCCACCGTATTCTTCAGGGATGGTCAGGCCAAAGACGCCCATTTCGGCCATCTCGGTGATGATCTCCATCGGAATCAGCTGATCCTGAAGGTGCCAGTCATGCGCGTTGGGCGCGACGCGATCATCGGCAAAGCGGCGGAACTGGTCGCGGATCATTTCCAACTCGTCATCCAGACCGGTTGCGCCGAAGGTGGCGTGGCCGGCGTTGTCCTGCATCAGAGCGACAAGACGGGTGCGGGCGGTGGTTGTATTACCCTCTGCGATCAGGCTCGCAATTTCGGGGATGTCGGGCATGGTGACGCCTAAATCAGCAAGCCGTGCGATCTCGCCTTGGGACATCGGGATGCCGCCTGCGATTTGGGCCAGATATTCGCCAAAGGCGATTTGCAGGATCAACTGTTCCATCGGACCGAATTTGCGGTCGCTGTTCAACCGTTCCGCCCAAGCGTGCATCTGGCGCAGGGCCATTGCGTAGGTGGCGAGCCACGACAAGGCGTGGGATGCGTCCTGAAAGGTTTCCAGTTTTACTGACGAGACACGCCCGTTTTCGGTGACGTCGTCACGCAGTTTGGCGGTGGTCTGTTCCAGCAGGGTGTCGATGGCGCCAACAGCGGGTTTGGTCAGGGCCAGAATGTCGGAAACGTGCATGGTTGCTGTCCTTATAGATGTCAGGATCGACATAGGCGCAATGGGATGGGCGCGCAACAAAAATACGCGTGGCGTAGGGATTTTGAACAAATATGGCGCGCAGGAATTTCCCGTGCACTATCGGGGCAAAGCGATTATAGGCAAAAAGAGCGCGAAAGGAAGACGGCTTGGGCGAAATTGAAGCGATATTCGGGCTAAGCCCGACATATTTTGCGGTGGCATTTAGCGTGACCCTTGTGGCCGGTTTCGTAAAGGGTGCGGTGGGGTTTGCGATGCCGATGATTATGATCTCGGTTCTGGGATCGTTCCTGCCGCTAGAGGTGGCGCTGGCGGCGTTGATCGGGCCGACGTTGGCCACAAATATCTGGCAAGCGATGCGCCAAGGGGTGGGCAACGCGGTGCAATCGGTGCTGAAGTTCAAGCGGTTCCTGCTGATCGGTTTGGTGTTTTTGGTGATCAGTGCGCAGCTGGTTCGTGTGTTGCCGAGCGAGGTGTTGTTTTTGCTGATTGGCGCGCCGGTGGTACTGTTTGCGGCGGCGCAGTTGTTCGGCTGGCAACCGCGGTTTACAGGCGGGTTGGCCGAGGGGATACTGGCGGCCATTGCCGGATTTTGCGGCGGGCTGTCCGGTGTGTGGGGGCCGCCGACGGTGGCGTATCTAACGGCAATTAACACGCCCAAGGCCGAACATGTCCGGGTTCAAGGGGTGATTTACGGGCTGGGGGCTGTGGCATTGTTGGCGGCGCATATCCAGTCCGGTGTGGTGCGCAGCGAGACCGTGCCACTGTCGCTGGCGATGCTGTTGCCTGCGGGGTTGGGAATGGTCGTTGGACTGCGACTGCACGACAGGATGGATCAGCAGCGGTTCCGGCATGTTACGTTGATTGTGTTGGTAGTCGCGGGGTTGAATTTAATCCGGCGCGGGGTGATGTGAGGCATTGTTGTATAGGGTTTTGGCCCTAGTCAAACGTGCCGGTTACACGGCCAAGCAACATAAATGCGCGGGCGGTACGGGTATCGGAGAGGGCAACGATTTCCTGATCGCTTGCACCGGCTTCAAATTCGACAAATGTTTTGTCAAACTGGCGCAGGAAATGGTGCACGGCATCGCGGAAAATCGGATCCTGTTTCATACGGCCAGACGTTAGTGCAAGGCTGGATCGGTCGCGAACACCCCCTAGGGCGGCGATGCTGCGGCCACGATCACCTTGGGCGAATTTGCGCCAGATTTCAGGGCGTGACCGGTCAGGTTGCAGATCATCCATATAGATGCCTTCCTGACTAAGCAGGGTCAGAACATCTTGTGCCGCCTGAATCAGACGGGCCACGCTTCTGTCCTGAAGGGCACGGCGCAGGGCGGAGAAACCTTCGCGGTCATCGGCGGTTTCGGGGAAATTGAGGGCGCGAACAAAATCGCTGATCGAAACGGGCGGCGCGATGTCTTCGGCGGTGGTGCCAAGGGCAAGGCTGGTTTGTTTATCCATATTATCCGGAACACTGGAGGAAATCGCCGGTTTGGTGTTCGCAGACTGTTCGCCAGTGCGCTCGCGGGTGGATGAGAACGTGGCAATGGCGGATTCGGTTTGCTTTTGGGCGGCGGCGATTTCGTCCAGCTTTTTCTCGACCGATGGTTTTACCCCCAGATTTCCGGATTGGGCCTGCGTTACATAGGTGTGGCGCATGGCGTCGATTGCGGACTGGAGGCGTTCGGATTCTGTGCGCATTATCCGCGCCGACCGCGCCGCAGCGGCACCAACCCAGATCACGGCAATGGGCAGGAATATCGCAAGCAGTTTCATCACAAAGACGATTGGATCAAGTTGGACCGCACCATCGCCCTTTGGGGCAAAGGTAAAAAACATGATCACGCCAAATATCCACAGAACACTAAGCGCCAGCGCGATGATTTCGGCCGCAGTAATCCCGCCGCTGCCTTTGCGACTGTAAATTCCAAGGTCAATCGGTTTATCTGCTTTGTTGTCGCTCATCCGTCCAGACCGGTTTTCCTGTCCTTATTTGTAAGTGATGTTCAGAATTTCATAGGCTTTTTCTCCACCCGGGGTTTTCACCTCGATGCTGTCGCCTTCTTCTTTGCCAATCAGGGCGCGGGCCAGTGGTGATCGCAGATTAAGCAAACCACGCTCAAGGTTTGCTTCCGGCTCGCCGACAATCTGATAGGTTTTTTCCGCATCTGTGTCCTCGTCCACCAAATGGACTGTGGCGCCAAACTTGATGGTGCCCGATAATGTGGAGGGGTCGATTACATCGGCCAGTGACAGGATCGCTTCCAGCTCTTTCACCCGTCCCTCGATAAAGCTCTGCTTTTCGCGGGCGGCATG
This sequence comes from Profundibacter sp., assembly GCF_056498605.1. NCBI lineage: Bacteria > Pseudomonadati > Pseudomonadota > Alphaproteobacteria > Rhodobacterales > Paracoccaceae > Profundibacter > Profundibacter sp. The sequence continues at coordinate 6,625 of NZ_JBSMEZ010000004.1, read as the reverse complement.
GTATTCGGCGTTTTCCGAAAGGTCACCATGCGCGCGCGCCTCGGCAATGGCGCGGATCACGGTGGGGCGTTCCTCGGACTTGAGGGTTTTTAATTCTTTTTCAAGCGCGGTATGCCCCGCGCGGGTCAGTAGTATCTTTTCCATATCGGCCCTGATTATTGTAGTGGGTTAGGCAACACCTGTCCGTTAATTCAATCCAGACAACGAAAGTCAATAGATGTGCGCCTAATATGGGGGAATCAGGCGGATAAATGGCGAATAATGTCGCTAAGATATAATCTGTCGTCGGGTCGTGATTGACCCGCGTGCCCTGTCTCGGGTAGCTATTTCATGAAAGAATTTAAGCACAGGTACGGCAATGCTGTCCTGTTTACGGAGCAAGAGCATATGGCCGAGATTGAACGCGAAGCGATGGACTATGATGTGGTGATTGTGGGCGCGGGGCCTGCGGGCCTTTCGGCGGCGATCAGGCTGAAACAACTGGACGCGGACATTCAGGTTGTTGTGCTGGAAAAAGGCTCCGAAGTGGGGGCGCATATACTGTCGGGTGCAGTGTTGGACCCTTCGGGGCTGAACGCGTTGCTGCCAGATTGGGAAAATATGGGTGCGCCGATCAATGTGCCGGTGAAACGCGACAATTTCTATATGCTGGGCGAGGCGGGCAAAATTCGCATTCCCACCACGCCGATGCCGCCATTGATGAGCAACCACGGCTGCTACATCGTTTCAATGGCCAACGTGTGTCGCTGGATGGCCGAGCAGGCCGAGGCGCTGGGCGTAGAGATTTTCCCCGGCATGGCGTGCTCCGAACTGGTTTATGGTGACAACGGCGAAGTTACCGGTGTGGTTGCCGGCGAGTTTGGCAAAAATGCCGATGGCACCCCGTCGGATGCCTATGAGCCGGGCATGGTGCTGAACGGGAAATATGTGTTCCTGTCCGAGGGCGTGCGCGGCAGTCTGTCAAAAGAAGTTATCGACAAATACGATCTGGGCGCGGATGCGGATGTGGCCAAGTTCGGGCTGGGGATGAAGGAAATCTGGGAAATTGACCCCGACAAGCACCGTGAGGGCACTGTGACCCACACGATGGGCTGGCCTTTGGGTAAGAAGGCTGGTGGTGGATCATTCATCTACCATATTGATAATAATCAGGTTTATATCGGGTTTGTGGTGCATCTAAACTATAAAAATCCGTACCTTTCGCCCTATCAGGAATTCCAGCGATTCAAGCATCACCCGATGGTGGCGGAACTGCTGAAAGGTGGCAAACGCGTGGCTTACGGCGCGCGGGCGATCACCGAGGGTGGTTGGCAATCCCTGCCCAAAGTGGCTTTCCCCGGCGGTGCTTTGCTGGGCTGTTCTGCCGGATTGGTGAATGTGCCGCGGATCAAGGGCAATCATAACGCGATGCTGTCGGGCATGGCTGCGGCCGAGGCGGCGATTGCTGCGATCAAGGAGGGGCGTTCGGGCGACGAGTTGAGCGCCTATGAGGCTGATCTAAAGTCCGGCCCCGTGGCCAAAGATTTGAAACGGGTGCGTAATGTGAAACCGATCTGGTCCAAGCTGGGGATGATACCATCCTTGATATTGGGCGGGTTTGACATGTGGGTGGCCAACATCACCGGCTGGAACCCGCTGGGCACATGGAAACATGGCAAATCGGACGCAGCTGCGACCGGCGAGGCGGCCAATTACACGCCGATCTATTATCCCAAAGCCGACGGCACCCTGTCATTTGACCGTCTGACCAGCGTCAGTTTTTCGGCCACCAATCACGAGGAAAGCCAGCCGTGCCATCTGCATCTGGCTGATCCGTCAATCCCGATTTCGGTGAATTTACCGAAATTTGCCGAACCCGCACAGCGCTATTGCCCTGCCGGTGTTTACGAAGTGATCGAGGAAGAGGGCAAAGAACCACGCTTCCAGATCAACTTCCAGAACTGTGTGCATTGCAAAACCTGTGACATCAAAGACCCGAGCCAGAACATCACATGGGTCACGCCGCAAGGCGGTGATGGGCCGAATTACCCGAATATGTAACGGATTTGTCAGAATGAGGGGCGGTGAATTGACTGCCCCTCATTGATTTGGGGCGCTCAAGCGATTATCTTTGACCGGAATTGTTCTGAACCAAAGGTCTGACCACCCGTGCCCATATCTCCTCGCCGTTCAATCGCCGCCCTTGCGCTGGGCATTGTCACCGCTTTGCCTGCGTCATTCGCAACCGCCGAAGGCCTGTCAGGTGCTTATCTGGCCGCGCGTCACGCCAGCTATGCCAGCGACTATAAGGCAGGGGCGGAATATTACACCAAAGCGCTGATCCGTGATCCGTCAAATGTTTCGCTGATGGAAAATGCGCTGATGTCGTTTGTCGGCCTTGGTGAAATGACACGCGCCGTTCCTGTGGCGCGGAAAATGGCGGCGGATGGTGCAGTCAGCCAGATTTCGCGGATGGTTCTGGTGGCTGATTTGGCCAAGAATGAAGATTTTGACGCAATTATCGCCATGTTCGATAAGGGCGAGACAATCGGCCCGCTGGTTGACGGGCTGGTGTCGGCATGGGCCGAGGTCGGACGCGGGAAAATGGCCGATGCCCTGACCAAATTTGATGCGGTATCCGAGGAAAAGGGAACGCGGGCCTTTGGGTTATATCACAAGGCCTTGGCGCTGGCCTCGGTCGGGGACTTTGAGGGCGCGGACCGGATCCTGTCGGGAGATGAAGACGGGCCATTGCGGGCCACAGTGGGCGGCGTTTTGGCCCATGCAGAAATACTGAGCCAACTGGAGCGCAACGAGGATGCGCTTGAGTTGCTGGAAAAGGTTTTCAAGAATGAAACAGACCCGCGGATTACTAAACTCCGCGCTGATCTTGCGGCAGGAGCCAAGCTGGATTTCACCAGAGGGGTAACAGCGGCAGGCGGGATGGCCGAGGTGTTTTACACTGTTGCCGGTGCCTTGAACGGCGAAACCGATGATAATTATACGCTGGTTTACGCCCGCATGGCCGAATTTCTGGACCCGACACACATTGATGCAATCCTGATGGGCGCGGGACTGTTGGAAAGCCTGGAACAGTACGATTTGGCGACACAAGCTTACAACCGTGTTCCGCGCGACAGCCCGTCATTCCATGCCGCCGAATTGGGCCGCGCCGATGCGTTACGCAATGCGGGCAAGGAAGAGGCCGCAATCGAGGTGCTGGAGCAATTGGCCAAGAGCCACGGCGATTTGCCATCGGTTCATTCGGCATTGGGCGATGCCCTGCGCCAGATGGAGCGTTATGGCGAGGCTGCCGAGGCTTATGGCAACGCGTTGGCGCTGTCAGGCGAGCCGACTGCGGATGACTGGTTCTTGTATTACGCCCGCGGAATTAGTTTTGAGCGCACAGACAATTGGGAAAAGGCCAATGCAGATTTTCGCATGGCGCTAAAGCTTAACCCGAAGCAGCCGCAGGTTTTGAACTATCTCGGCTATTCGCTGCTAGAAAAAAACATCAAGCTGGATGAAGCATTGCAGATGATCGAGCAGGCCGTTTCAGCCGTGCCCAATGATGGCTACATCACCGATTCACTGGGCTGGGCACTGTATCGTCTGCGCCGGTTTGAAGAAGCAGTTCAATATATGGAACGCGCCGCTGAATTGACGCCGGTTGACCCGATTGTATCGGATCATCTGGGGGATGCCTTGTGGGCGGTCGGGCGCAAGACCGAGGCGAAATTCCAATGGCGTCGCGCCATGTCATTTGAGCCAGAAGAGGTGGATGCCGTCCGTATCCGTCGTAAGCTTGAGGTGGGTCTGGATACCGTTCTAAAAGAAGAAGGTGCCGCCCCGCTTCCGGTGTTGGCGAATGACGGTTAGGGTTTTTGCGCCCGCCAAGATAAATCTGACGCTACATGTGACGGGCCGGCGGGGTGACGGATATCACCTGCTGGACTCTCTGGTGGTGTTTGCCGACATTGGTGATCAGTTGACGGTTGCTGATGGTAGGGGACTGAAGCTGGATATTTCCGGTCCCGAGGCAGTTGGGGTTCCGGTGAATGGCAATTCCATATTGCAGGCGGCACGGTTCATCGGGTGCGATAATTTGAACTTCAATCTGGATAAAAACCTGCCAACCGCAGCCGGTATTGGTGGCGGAACCGCCGATGCGGCGGCGGCCTTGCGCGGTATTGCCCAGTTGCGTGGCCTTAAAGCGCCCCAAGATGTGGCCGCATTGGGGGCGGATGTGCCGGTTTGCATGCGGGGGCGGGCGACACGGATGTCGGGCATTGGCGAGGTGTTGCAAGATGTGCCGGATTTTCCAGGGCTCTGGGCCGTATTGGTAAACCCGCGTGTGGCGGTGGAAACACCTGCGGTTTTCACAGCGCTGGAGCATCGTTATAACGCGGCGATGCCAGTGAATATTCCCGAATTTTCTACAGCCCGCGAGATGGCTGGCTGGTTGGCAAAGCAGCGCAATGATTTGCAGCCCGCCGCGATCGAAATTCAGCCTGTGATTGGCGAGGTTCTGGCGCGGTTGCGTGCAGTGCAGGGTCAGATTCTGGTGCGGATGTCGGGGTCCGGTGCGACTTGTTTTGCGCTGTTTGACAACGCAAATGCTGCACGGGCTGCGGCGGGTGATATTGCAACAAAGCGGATCGGTTGGTGGGTCAAAAGCACCGCTCTCAGTTAATTCGCGCCACCACGTAATCAGCAATATCATTTAGCATTTCACGGATTGGATCATCGGGCAGAACCGACAGCGCGGCCTTGGCCTTGTCGGCCCATTCAAGAGCGATATTGCGGGTGTCATCCAGCGCACCATGTTTTTTCAACAGCCTCAAGACATGCTCAAGATCGCCGTCTTCCTGTTTGCCCTTCTCGATCGTGCGCACCCAAAACGCGCGCTCCTCAACGTTCGCTTTGGCAATCGCTTTGATCAGCGGCAGCGTTAATTTGCGTTCGCGGAAATCATCGCCGGTGTTTTTGCCAATCGCATCGCCACCTGCAAAATCCAGCAAGTCATCGACAATCTGAAAGCTGATCCCCAGCGCGTCACCATAGGTATTGAGCGCCTTGATCTGATCAGCGGGCGCATCTGCGATGACCCCGCCAACTTCGCATGCCGCCGCAAACAGCGCCGCAGTTTTGCCGCGCACCACTTGCAGGTAGATGTCCTCGGATGTGGACAGATCCTGTGCGGCGGTTAGTTGCAGCACTTCGCCCTCGGCAATGGTGGCCGAGGCGTTGGCGAGGATATCCAGAACCGTGAGCGAGCCGGTTTCGACCATCAACTGGAAACTGCGGGAAAACAGATAATCGCCGACCAGAACACTGGATTTATTATCCCACAGCAGGTTCGCGGTGGGGCGTCCACGGCGCTGCCCGCTTTCGTCCACCACATCATCGTGCAGCAGGGTGGCGGTATGGATAAATTCAACCGTGGCGGCCAGATGGATATGGTAGGGGCCATCGTAGCCACACAAACGTGCCGCCGCCAACGTTAGCATCGGACGCAGGCGCTTGCCGCCAGCCTCGACCAGATGCGCTGTGACTTCGGGGATGCGCGGCGCGTGTTTTGACGCCATGCGATCACGGATCAGCGTGTTCACATCCGCCATTTCGGCGGCCAGATGCGCGCTTAGGCGTTCGTGCGGTTTATCAACGGCGTGGTCCAGTCCCATCACTCTCTCGTTAGTTGGCTCGACAAACCGGCTGGTTTGCCCTTATGTGATTTCCTATGAAAGAACTCCTTCGCACCACCGACATTACGGCCATCATATTTGCCAAAGCGATCCTTCAAGGCGAGGGTATAGACTGCTTTGAAATGGACGTAAATATGAGTGTGCTTGAGGGCGGCATCGGAATTTTCCCGCGTCGGTTAATGGTGCGCCAAAAAGACCTGTTTTTGGCCCGCGCGATGATGCGTGATAATAACATTACCTACGAGGAACGCGACTGATGCGGTTTGCGGCGGACGAGTTGAGCCAGGATTTGTTTTTGGGCGGGGCGCTGGAAATTTTGCAACCAAAGGCAGGGTATCGTGCCGGAGTTGACCCCGTTTTGATGGCTGCAACGGTACCGGTGATTGCGGGGGATACCGTGCTAGAACTGGGCTGTGGTGCCGGTGTGGCGAGCCTGTGTCTGGCAACGCGGGCGAAAAATGTGGCGCTGTGCGGGGTTGAATTGCAAGCCGCATACGCGGATTTGGCAGGGCGCAATGCGGATGCGAACGGAATTCGGATGGAGGTGCATTGCGCGGATTTGCGCGATCTGCCGGATGCGGTTTTACAGCGGAGTTTTGACCATGTGATCGCCAATCCGCCGTATTATTTACGCAACGCGGGAATGGCGGCAACCGATGCGGGGCGTGATGCGGCGTTGATCGAGGACACGCCATTGGCCGACTGGGTTGAGATTGCAACGCGGCGTTTGAAACCAAAGGGGTATCTGACAGTGATACAGGATGCCGAGCGTTTGCCAGCGTTATTGGCGGCAATTGACGAAAGGTTGGGCTGCATCAAGGTATTGCCGCTTGCCCCGCGCATTGGTCGCCCGGCGCATCTGGTTATTTTGCAGGCTCGCAAGGGTGGCCGCGCCGCGTTTCGTCTGCTGGCCCCCACAGTGATGCACGAGGGCGCTGCGC
>NZ_JBSMEZ010000003.1:0-2113 GCF_056498605.1 Profundibacter sp. | reverse complement strand
GGGTTAAGCATGTATCGCATCAGCACCGCAGAATCAGGGCGGTTCCCCGAGTTAGGTCAACGGTTCTATAAATCCGGCCCGCTATTGGTGCGTGAACGTCTGGTCCAGTATTTCCACGAGGCCGTTGACAAGGGGCAGCTGGATATCACCGATTTCGATTTGGCCGCAGACCAGTTTGCCGAGCTGTGCAAGGCGTCATTCTTTCCCAGCCTACTATGCGGGTTGGAAACCACGTTTACGCACGAAGAAATTGATCGCGTTCTGAACGGCGCGGTCGAGATGTTCATGGCGCGGCACGGGGTTTAAGGGTGAAAGCTACGGCCTACGCCGAACTTTATTTTCTTTCCCTGCTTCGTTCACCTCAAATGCACCTGCTTTTTTCAATAACATGGTTAGATTATCACACCCATAACTGCGCGGATCAAATTCTGGGTCGGCAGAAGTAATCCGTTTATTCAGCGGACCAACACGCAACCACCCTGCATCAGGGCTATACGTGCGCATTGCGGTCATAATTAGGGGCACAGCTTTTGAGGGTGGGAATGCTTTGGATGCTTCGCCAGCTTCATTTTGATCACTCCCCGCCTCTGTAATCTCCTTCAAATTTTCAATGAAAATGAATCGTTTGCAGGCTTTGCGAAAAGACTCAGGCGTTTTGCGCTGACCAATACCAAATACATCCAACCCTTGTTCCCTGATCCGGCTGGCCAGCCTGGTGAAATCACTGTCAGAAGACACCAGAACAAAACCGTCAAAACGCCCTGAATGCAAAAAGTCCATCGCGTCTATTACCAATGCAATATCCGAGGCATTCTTGCCCACAGTGTTGGCAGGTTGATGGTGTGGAACAATCCCGTGTTCCACCTGAACTGAAGACCAGCCTTTCATCTGGGGGCTTGCAAAATCGCCATAGATACGGCGCACGCTTGCTTCACCCAGTGATGCAATCTCGTCAAAGATAACTTTTGCCGATTTGTGAGAGGTATTATCAGCATCTATCAACACAGCCAAAAGAGGCACGTCATTGTCTCGCATGGGCATATCTTACTTCCCCAACCTCTCCGCATGCCATTTCACATGATCTCTGGCAAAGGTTGTTATGAAGTAATAGCTGTGGTCATAGCCTTGCTGCATGCGGAATGTGCTGGGGATGCGGGCGGTGGCTAGGGCCGCTGACAGGGCTTCGGGTTTCAGCAGGTCGAGGAATTGATCCGCGGTGCCCTGGTCGACCAGCACGTCGCGGGGCCAGCCTTTGCTGCCCGCCAACAGGGCCGCGTCATGGGCCGCCCATGTGGTCTCGTCGTCGCCCAGATAGGCCGACAATTGCACGCGGCCCCAGTCGGATGCGGTCGGGTTGGCGATGGGTGCGAAGGCCGAAACCGAAGTGAACACATCGGGGTTGTTCAGCGCCAAAGTCAGCGCGCCGTGGCCACCCATCGAATGACCAGTGATGCCGCGTTTGTCGTTGACGGGGAAGTGTTTGGCGATCAATGCGGGGAGTTCATTCAGCACATAATCGTACATCTGGAAGTGCGCCGCCCAAGGCTCATTCGTTGCGTTCACATAGAACCCGGCACCCTGACCCAAGGCATAATCCTCGTCATCCGCCACGCCTTCGCCGCGCGGTGATGTGTCAGGGTAAATCACCGCAATCCCGCGCTTGGCTGCGTGTTCCTGCAGCGCCGCTTTGGTCATCGCGTTCTCGTGGGTGCAGGTCAGGCCCGACAAATACCACAGCGCCGGAACCGGCCCCGATTTGGCCTGTGGCGGCAAATATACCGCAAAGGTCATGTCGCAATTGCAGGCGGTTGATGCGTGGCTGTAAACGCCCTGAGTGCCGCCGAAACAAGTGTTTTCCGAGATGGTTATCATTCTACGCCTTTTCCGTTGTTTCTTTTGACTCTTATGGGGGCAACACTTCGATCAACAGTAAAATGACCAGCTTTCTCCAATAAAGTGCTTAAATTTGGGCAACCATAGGTCCGCGAGTCAAAGTCGGGATTGTTCGCCATCAATTTATGCCCCAAGGAGCCAAGATTGTACCAGCCATCTTCTGTCTCGATACTTTGCATGGCCGTGCGAATGAGGGGGACCGCCTTTGAAGGAGGAGCTT
>NZ_JBSMEZ010000002.1:0-44069 GCF_056498605.1 Profundibacter sp. | reverse complement strand
GGCAAAGCGTTGGCATAGAGCGAGGCAAATTCAGCAGACCCCATCCAGTTCAGGAACACTTTGGTTTCTTCTGGATGGGCTGTTTTCGCGTTCATGCCCATGGCAATGTCGGTGTGATCCGAGATGTAGCACTCATCGCCAGCCGCCTGAACCGGTGGATAAAACGCGCCCATTTCAAAATCGACCTGTGCGTTAAAGCCGCTGATTTCCCATGAGCCGGCAGGATAGATCGCGGCACGGCCCAACGTGAACAGGTTCTGGCTGTCAGGGTAGGTTTGCGCCTCAAACCCGTCACCCAGATACGGCCCCCATTTCGCCAGTTGGCGGTAGGGGGCAACCCAACCCTCGTCGGTCAGTTTCTGTTCGCCAGCGATCAGCGCCAAACGGCCCTCTTCGCCTTTCCAGTAGTTCGGGCCGATGTTGTTATAACCCATTGTCGCGGCTTCCCACTGGTCGTTGGTGCCCATCGACATCGGGATGTAATTGCCATCTGTCTTGATTGTCTCAAGGGCTGCAAAAAACTCGTCTTCGGTAGCAGGCACATCGATACCCAGCTCCTTGAAAGCGTCTTTGTTGTAGATAAACCCGTGGATCACCGAGGCCATTGGCACGCAGAATTGCGCAGAGGCGTCATCCGTGCTCCAACCCGATTTGGCAACGGGGCTAAAGTTGGCCATGCCTTCCAGATCGGTGATGTTGGCCAGATGTCCGGCGTCATACATCGCAAGTGACACATCGAACGGGCGGCAAGTGATCATATCGCCAGCCGATCCGGCCTCAAGCTTCGCATTCAGCGCCGCGTTATATTCCGCAGGCGCCGACGGGGTAAATTTCACCTTGATGCCGGGGTGGGATGCCTCGAAGGCCGGAATGATTTTATCCTGCCATATGGTCAGGTCATCATTGCGCCAGCTTTCGATTGTCAACGTTACTTCCTGCGCACTTGCCGCAATGGCGGTACCCAGAATTGTGGACGCCATCAGCGCCATACCTAGTTTCAGTTTCATGTCTTTCTCCCTTGGTTAAGTTGTTGTTCGTAATTGGTTATTCGTAAAATCCATGGTCGGTGAGCGCCGCACGCAATATCCCACCTGCACGCCCCAGCATCGCCTCGGCCTCCGGAAGGTTTGTCACACCTGCGGCCAGCAAAACGGCGGGCTTTACCGCGCCATCCGTTTGCACCAAACAGTCTTGTGCGCGGGCCTCGTCGACGCCCGTAATGGTGCAAACCATCACCCCTGCCCGCCCCCGCAATTTGGCGTTATCGGCCATCAGGTTCACCATCATGCCGTCATGCACATGGCCCAGATGCACCCCCATCAGGGTCGACATCATATTCAGTGTCGCCTTTTGCGCCGTGGCCGCCCCCAGACGGGTAGAACCCGCAATCACTTCGGGCGGGGTTGGCAGATAGATCGCCACATCGGATGTTTCAAAAAGCGGTGCGTTCGCGTTGTTTGCGATGCCAATGGTGCGTGCACCTGCCGCTTTGGCAAGGCGCGAAATTTCAACGGCATAGGGGGTGCTTCCGCTTGCTGTCACGGCGATCACAACATCGCCCCGACAGATACCTTGCGCGGAAATTCTGGCCTCGTTCACATCATCTTCGGTGTGACCCGGCATCGCAGCATCGGTGGGCAATCCGCCCGCCATCAACAGCCTGATCCGGTCCGGCACAATCCCGAAAGTGCCACCCAATTCCAACCCATCCGCCACCGCCATCAACGCTGACGAGCCCGCGGCGGCATAAACTAGGCGCCCTTCGCCACGTATCGCGTCCGCCATTAAAATAGCCGCTTGTGCGATTGGAACCAACGCGCCACCAACCGCAGCCAATGCCGCCTCTTGCCCCGCCAAAACCCGCGCTAACACAGCTGCATCCGGCATCCTGTCAATGCTGGAAACGTCCGTTATTACAGCCTCGGTTAGCGGCAGCGCCATATGATTCCCCCTGGATACCCGATAAATAATACCTTTATAATACCTTTTGTCTATCCCCAATGTTTTCTCGAAAAATATCACCATTTCCAGACAATAACCGCAAAATGGCTTACTTTCCGGCCTTTTAATTTAAAAATAGGTATTATAAAGGTATTGCATGATCAAATACGCAAACAACATCCTTATTGGCATTGATGGCGGCGGCACAGGGTGCCGTGTGGCCATCGCCAACAGACAGGGGGAACGCCTTGGGGGTGCCAAAGGCGGACCCGCAAACCCGACTTATCAACCGCAAGAGGCGCTGGACAACATACTGGCGGCAATCGAGGCTGCCCGCCTTGACGCAGGGCTTAACAAAGCCACCCTTTCCGCCGCCCACACCTTTATCGGGCTGGCAGGTATCCGCGATGATGAAATCGCGCAATTCATCGCTACGGGCCTACCGATCAAACAGGCCCGCGTAGTCGAGGACCGGATCACCACCGTCACTGGCGCATTGGCAGGCGGGGACGGGGCTGTTGCCGCCATTGGTACCGGATCATTCATTGCCTACACCGCGCAGGGCGGCACGCAATACATTGGCGGTTGGGGGTTTCGGTTGGGCGATCAGGCATCTGGTGCCTGGCTGGGTCACAAACTGTTGCGCCAAGTTGTCTTGTGTGTCGAGGGGGTTGAAAACCACACGGCCCTGACCTTTGAAACGATGGCGCATTACGGCGGCGATGCCAGCAAGATTTTCGATTTCAGCAACACGGCCAGCCCCGCCGAATTTGGCGACCTTGCCCCGCTTGTGGTTGCCGCCGCAGGTGATGGCGACCAGACCGCCACGACCCTGATGCGGTCCGGTGCGGATTACATTGTCAAAGCACTCACCGCCCTTGGTTATCAAGCTGACAGCCCACTGTGTCTAACCGGTGGCCTGGGTCCGTATTACGCCGCCTTCCTGCCACCATCTTACGCGGCAAAAGTTGTCAAACCCAAGGGCACGGCATTGGATGGTGCTTTGTTGCTGGCTGCACAAATGGACATTGCGCCGTGAATATGGCCGAGTTTCTGAAGCCGGAAAACTGGCTGATGCCGGCCTCTGGTCCGCGCTATTTACAATTGCGCCGCCGTCTGGATAACGCCATCGACACCGGCCTTCTGCTACCGGAAACCCCTCTGCCGTCCGAACGTGAAATTGCATCCCTAACCGACCTGTCACGCGTTACGGTGCGCAAGGCAATTCAAGCATTGGCCGATGATGGTGCTGTGGTGCAGCGCCATGGATCCGGGTCTTTCGTTGCACCCCGCCCGCCGCGCGTGGAACAGTCGCTCACGCAACTGACGTCGTTTACAGAAGATATGGCGCATCGCGGCATGGACACCAAAGCGCTATGGCTGGAGCGCGGGCTTTTCCTGCCCTCGCCCGAGGAGGTCGCCGCACTCGGGTTGGCACCGGATGCGTCAGTGTCACGCCTTGCGCGCCTGCGCATGGCCAACGGGCGACCAATGGCGATTGAACGCGCCTCGTTGCCCGTTGATATTCTACCCAATCCGACACTGGTTGAGCATTCCCTTTATAAGGCGCTGAACGATCTGGGCATGCCACCCGTGTGGGCCATTCAAAAGATTACAGCGCTAAATCTGGATGACCGCGACGCAGACTTGCTGGATGTCGAGCCCCATACAGCGGGCCTGAAAATCGAGCGCACCTCGTATCTAAAGGACGGTCGCGTAGTTGAATTCACCCGCTCTATTTACCGCAGTGACGCCTATGATTTCGTCGCCGAACTGCGCCTGTCAAATGGCAAGGATACCTGATGCCTGACCCCACCCAAATGCGCCGCGAAGTTTTGGAAATTCCTGACGCCGTTGAACGCCTGTTGTCCGAGGGCATGCCGGATATTACTGCTGCCGCCGACAAATTACGCAAGGCCGACCCGCAGTTTTTGGCCACCGTTGCGCGTGGATCGAGCGACCATGTGGCGACCTATCTGAAATACGCCAGCGAATTGCTGCTGGGGGTGCCTGTGGCCTCGTTGGGGCCGTCCATCGCCTCGATCTACAATGCACCGCTGAAACTGCGCGGGGCCGGCTGCATCTCGATCTCGCAATCAGGCCAAAGCCCCGACATCGTGGCAATGGCCGCTTCGGCGACCAAACAGGGAGCGCTGACATTGGCGCTGACCAATGATCCGGCCTCACCGCTTGCCGATGCCAGCCAACACACCGTCAACATTCACGCCGGACCAGAACTGAGCGTTGCCGCCACAAAAACCTTTGTCAATTCGGCCGTGGCCGCACTGTTGCTACTGGCCCGCTGGAAAGGCGACGCTGACCTGACCGCCGCCATCCACGCCCTGCCCGCACAACTGGCCGACGCCAGCCAGACCCACTGGCCCAACCTGCGCGAAGCCCTTAACGGGCAATCATCGATCTTTACCCTTGGGCGCGGCCCGTCATGGGCGATGTCGAATGAAGCGGCGCTGAAATTCAAGGAAACCTGCCAGATCCACGCAGAATCCTATTCTTCGGCCGAGGTGCTGCACGGGCCGGTATCCATCGTCGGGTCCGGTTTCCCCGTGCTGGGATTAACCGCGAATGACGCAGCCCAAACGGCCTTAGTCGAGGTTGCGGATTCGATTGCCGCCAAAGGGGCACGGGTTTTTGTTACCTCGGACAAATGCCGCAGCGCGCAGCGGCTGGACCATGTGCGCACCAACCACCCGCTGACCGACCCGATCTCGCTAATTACATCGTTCTACGCGATGGTCGAACGCCTCGCCACATCGCGCGGCATCAACCCCGACACCCCACGCCATTTGAAAAAAGTGACCCAAACCAGATGAATATTACGGCCTATACAGGTGCCGACATTTTTGACGGCACAACCCGCCATACCGATGCGGCACTGCTGGTTCAGGACGGCATGATTGCCGGCATTGGTGATGTGCCTGCGGGGGCAGATATTCACGCCTTGTCTGGCGGTTTGATTGCTCCTGGCTTTGTTGATTTGCAGGTGAACGGTGGGGGCGGGGTGATGTTTAATGATGATCAATCCGTGGCCACATTAACCACCATCGCGCAGGCCCATGCCAGCCTTGGCACCACTGCCCTACTGCCTACCCTGATCACCGACACGCCGGCGCGGGTGGCAGCCGCAATTGATGCGGTGGAGCAGGCGATTGATCTGGGTATTTCCGGCATTATCGGGATGCATATTGAGGGGCCGCATTTATCCGTTGCACGTAAAGGGGCGCACGACCCTAATCTGATCCGCCCGATGCTGGACGCTGATCTGGCCCTGCTGCTGGACGCCGCCACGCGCCTGCCGCACCTGATGGTCACCGTGGCACCTGAAAATGTGACGCCTGCACAGATCAAAACCCTGACGGACGCAGGTATTATCATTTCATTGGGCCACACCGATGCGCCCTATGCGAAATGCAAAACGGCAGTGGAGCACGGGGCGAGCTGCGCAACCCATTTGTTTAACGCGATGAGCCAACTCACGGGCCGCGAACCGGGTCTGGTAGGGACCGCACTGGAATCGAGGACCCTGAATGCGGGGCTGATTGCGGATGGCATCCATGTGAGTGCGGCCAGTATCCGTGTGGCATTAAGCGCCAAACAGGGGACGGGGGCGGTGTTTTTGGTCACCGACGCCATGGCGACGGCCGGATCTGACATCAGCGAATTCAGCCTGAACGGGCGCGTGATTTATCGGCGCGATGGACGACTAACGCTATCGGATGGCACATTGGCGGGGGCGGATCTGGATATACCGACCGCGCTGCGGTTTATGGTGGATGCCGTCGGGGTGCCGGTAGATGAGGCATTGGCAATGGCCACCACCGTGCCAGCGCAAGTGATCGGTGCCGCCCCGTTTGGCGGGTTGACCACGGGGGGGGCTGCCAGCTTTGTGCATCTGGATGCAGCGCTTAAATTACAGAGTGTCTGGCAAAATGGCGAGGCATTGCGCCGCCTTAGGGCGGGTGCCTGCGGCGCAGGTATTTAGAAAAAGAAGAACGCGTTAGGTGAGCGTTTTGAGTAACTCATTCAGATCATTTGAACTTTCTAGAAGTTTAATCTGTTGCCAAACCCTTTGTGCCCTGTCTCCAATCAGGCTTTGGGCCTTAGTCCGCACCCGTTTCATCCGCAGATCAATCGGCATCGGCTGATCCAGATCATAGCGAGCGACGCGCTCCATTTCATCATGGCACACCACCGAAACATGCGCCGCCCCGTCGGCCAGATCAGCGTCCCCAACAACACGCACCAGATCACGCAAGCGGCATAGTTCGGCGTCCGAACAATTGGCATCACTAAAGCTGTCCAAGGCCCCTGTATCAAGCCCTGCCAGCGCCAGTGCCACACACATTCGATAGCTGAATTTCGCCTCTAGCCCCGTGGTGGGCGCGGGCTTGTTACACACCTTGAGCCACCTAGGATGCACCGTCACGGTTACTGCTGCAATTTCTCTATCCTCGACTTCTATTTGCGCCAATGCTTCAAGCGTGGCGTGGGTGCCGTGGCAGCACGCATGGAATTTGTGACTGACTGTTTCGGTGACAAACACCTGCCCCAACCCGTCAAGTGCTGCCCCGTCCATCGCCCCAGCATGACCCGCTGCAAAGCTGGCCAGACCATCCGCGTCCGACGTCATTCCAGCACCCGCCAGCAGAGCCGCCTCGACCCCGTTCGCCCCCGCCAACCCTGCGTTATAGGGTTTGCCCATGCCGCCAAACTGTGCCTTCAGCCCTGACGCCCGCGTGCTGGCCAATCCCAGCGCCGCGCGCATTTGCGCCGCGTCGGCTCCCAACAGCCGCGCAGCCCCCAATGTGGCCCCGAAACACCCCGCCGTGGCTGTCATGTGAAACCCTGCCTCGTAATGGCTACGTCCCAACCATGCGCCAATCCGGCAAGAGGCCTCGAATGCCACCAGTGCCGCCTCAAGAAACGCTTGCCCCGTCGCCCCCACCTGTTGCGCCACTGCCAAGGTGGCCGAAAACACCACAACGCTGGGGTGGCCAATATGCAGGAAGTGGGTGTCGTCATAATCCAGCGCGTGGGAGGTTGCTCCATTCGCCAAAGCCGCCGCGCGGGCGGGCAGCGTCACGTCTGTGCCAAACATATGCGCCTGCCCTGTGCCGCCCTCGGCCAGCACCATGTCGCGCACCGCGATGCTGACAGGCTCGTCCACCCCCGCAAGCGCAACCGACGCCCAGTCCAGCAAAGACAGGCGCAGCACATCGCGGGTATCTTGGGGCACATCATTCCAGTTCAGATCGTGGGAAAACCCAACCAGCGCCTCAATCATCATGCCGCACTTTTGGAGAAGTCAACGATCGCCTGCACCAGCACATCCAGCGCATCGATCTTAATCGCGCCGGGGTCCATCGCGCGTTCCAGCAGCGAAAATTCCGTGCAAGCCACCAGTTGCACCTGTGCGCCCTGCCACAGCAGATTATGCGATGCCAACACCAGTTTATCGCGCACGTAGGGGTTAACACCACGGGTTTTGATTTCGCGGATCGCATCCAGCAACATACCCTGATCATCGGGGTAAACTGCTTGCCCGCCTGCTGCCGCAACTGCCGCATCAAAGATGCCTGTGTCTTGCAAGGCCGGAGACCCAAGGATGCCGACTTTGCCGCCCTCGCCCGCCGCCGCGACTGCCGCATCTGATGTCAGCACAACCATATCAAGCAGCGGAATATCAACCGCCGCCGCGATGTCACCCGCGAATTGATGCGCCAGATTACACGGCATCACCAAGGCTGCTGCACCTGCGGCCTGCATCCGTTTGGCCATCGCCACCAACACCGGTGCCGGATCCATATCGCCCACATTGCAATCTGCCGAAATCCGCGATGGCACCTTGGTGTTCATATCCACCACCAGCGGCACCTGATCATCCCCCGCCGCACTGACCACGCGGTCCATCAAACCCATCGTTGCCTCTGGCCCCATGCCGCCCAAAATGCCGACTGTGCGAAATTCTGTGCGAAGCTCTGTCATGTAATATCCTTTGGTGACTCGGGGTGTTGACCATACTGTCCCCCTTTGCGCCGCGCTTGCCAATAGGTTTCTTATCCCGCAAACTGGACCTATCCAGATGCGAAAACTGGCCCTATCGTCCAAACCCGCGACCTCCTATCCCTGCCCTGACAGCACCACCATACTGCATTGCAAATCCACCATCCGATACAGCCGTAAAAAGGAAAACAGCGCCATGAAAATGACCACCGAAGAAGCCTTTGTGAAAGTTTTGCAGATGCACGGGATTGATAATGCGTTTGGCATTATCGGGTCCGCATTCATGCCGATTTCGGATTATTTTCCCAAGGCAGGGATCACATTTTGGGACTGCGCCCATGAATATACCGCTGGCATGATGGCCGACGGGTTTACCCGCTCGTCAGGCAAAATGACGATGGCGATTGCCCAGAATGGCCCCGGAATTGCCAACCTTGTGACGCCGGTCAAAACTGCCTTCTGGAACCACACGCCAATGCTGCTGGTCACCCCGCAAGCAGCCAATAAAACCATCGGTCAGGGCGGGTTTCAAGAAGTGGAGCAAATGCGCATGTTCGCCGATTGCGTCGCCTATCAGGAAGAGGTGCGCACCCCCTCTCGCATGGCCGAGGTGTTGAGCCGCGTGATCATGAAGGCCAAGCGCCTGTCCGCCCCCGCCCAAATCAACATCCCGCGCGATATGTGGACGCAGGTGATCGACATTGATCTACCCGCGATTGTCGAATTTGAACGCCCCGCCGGTGGGTCAGGCGCGATTGCCGAGGCTGCCAAGCTGCTGTCGAACGCCAAATTCCCTGTCATTCTGAATGGGGCTGGCGTGGTCATTGGCGGCGCAATTCCTGCCTCGCAAGCACTGGCCGAACGGCTGGATGCACCGGTATGCTGTGGCTATCAGCACAACGACGCCTTCCCCGGTTCGCACCCGCTGTTTGCAGGACCGCTGGGCTATAATGGCTCAAAGGCCGCGATGGAACTGATCGCGCAGGCCGATGTGGTGCTAGCGCTTGGCACCCGCCTGAACCCGTTTTCCACCCTGCCTGGATACGGGATGAACTATTGGCCTGTGGATGCCAAAATCATTCAGGTCGACATAAACCCCGACCGCATCGGCCTGACCAAACCCGTGACAGTGGGTATCGTTGGCGACGCTAAACAGGTGGCCGAGCAAGTGTTGGCACAGCTGTCCGCCACCGCAGGCGATGCAGGACGCGAGGGTCGCAAAACCTTGATCTCGACCACCAAATCTGCTTGGGCGCAAACCCTGACCTCGATGGACCATGAGGGCGATGACGAGGGCACGGATTGGAACAAACGCGCCCGCGCCGATAAACCCGACGCCATGTCACCACGCAAAGCTTGGCGCGCCATTCAGGCATCCCTTCCGAAAGAGGCGATCATTTCGTCCGACATCGGCAATGTCTGCGCCATCGGCAACGCCTACCCCACCTTCGAGTCAGGGCGCAAATATCTGGCCCCCGGCCTGTTTGGCCCCTGCGGCTATTCCCTGCCCGCGATCCTTGGCGCAAAAATCGGTCGCCCCGACACGCCGGTTGTGGGTTTCGCCGGTGACGGAGCCTTCGGCATCTCGATGAACGAAATGACCGCCTGCGGGCGCGACGAATGGCCCGCCATCACCATGGTGATTTTCCGCAACTACCAATGGGGTGCGGAAAAGCGCAACACGACGCTGTGGTATCACGATAATTTCGTCGGAACCGAGCTGGATTACAACGTGTCCTACGCCGGTATCGCGCAGGCTTGCGGTGTGAACGGCGTGGTTGCGACCACAATGGACGGCCTAACAGATGCGCTGGATACAGCTGTAAAAGTGCAAATGAATGATGGCAAAACCACCTTTATCGAGGTGATGCTGAATCAGGAAATGGGCGAACCATTCAGGCGCGATGCGATGACCACCCCCGTAGAGGTGGCCGGTATTTCGGCGACAGACATGCGCCCGCAAAAAGGCACCTGATATGACAAAGGGGGGAGCGGGCGACATTCTGGCCCTGAACGCTGGCTCCTCCTCGATCAAATTTGCACTGTTTGACGCGGATATGTGTGAACGGCTGTCAGGGGTAGCCGACGGAATTAGTGGCACTTCCACCCTCATCGTAGACGGCACTGCCAAAACCATCGCCCTACCCGACCACCGCACCGCACTCGCCGAAATCCTGAATGCCCTACACGCCCACGGCACCACGCCGCAAAACTTGCGGGCTGCCGCCCACCGTGTGGTGCATGGCGGCGTAAACCTGACCAAACCAGCCCGCGTCACGCCCGAAACGCTGGCCGAAATCGTCGCCTGCACCCCGCTTGCCCCCTTGCATAACCCGCATAACCTTGCTGCAATCACGGCTCTTGCCGACATCGCGCCAAACCTGCCGCACTACGTCAGCTTTGACACCTCGTTTCATGCCACCAACCCCGAGGTTGCAACCCGCTATGCCCTTCCCAGATCACTGGAGGCCGAGGGCATTCGGCGATACGGTTTTCATGGTCTCAGCTACGCTTCTCTTGTGCAAATCCTGCCAACAATATCCGGCACCAAACTGCCCTCGCACCTGCTCGCCTTTCATCTTGGGAATGGCGCCAGCCTCTGCGCGATAAGGGATGGCAAATCCATTGCAACAACAATGGGTTATTCCCCGATCGACGGCCTTACAATGGGCACCCGTGCAGGCGGCATCGACGCCAATGCCGTGCTACGCCTTGTCGAAATACACGGTATCGACCACGTTCATAAAATGCTGAACTTCGGTAGCGGCCTGACAGGTCTATCCGGTGGCCAATCCGACATGCGCACCTTGATGCGTGACCCCTCGCCAGAGGCCACTTTTGCCATCGATCACTTCTGTTATTGGTCCTTGCGCTATTCCGGATCGCTGATCGCGGCGATGGAGGGTCTGGACGCCATCGCCTTCACCGGTGGCATCGGTGAAAACGCCCCCAAAATCCGCGCCCGCATCCTGAACGGGCTGCAATGGGCAGGCGTTCAAATGGATGAACAGGCCAACACCCAAAACGCGCCCCACCTGCACACAGCCACATCAAAAATTCCCGCCTATATCATCCCCGCCCAAGAGGAACGCATGATCGCGCTCGACGCTCTATCACTGATCAATGGCTAGCCCCATTTCTGTTCCCTAAATATCCGCGCCGCAGGCAAATCCCGAGCACCCGCAGGGTGCGAGATATAAAGCGACCCGCAGGGTCTCCATTCTTCACACCTTGGCCAACGCAGCCGTCACCACCGTCGCCGCCACAATATCATCCACCGTGGCCCCGCGCGACAGATCACAAACAGGTCGCGCGAACCCCTGCAATATCGGCCCCACCGCCTGCGCCCCCGCCAGTTCCTGCGCCAGTTTATAGGCAATGTTGCCCGCATCTAGTGAAGGAAATACCAACACATTCGCATCCCCGCCGCCAAGCCCTTTGGCCGCCGCAATGGCACGGTTCAACGCCGCATCCGCCTGCACTGGCCCCTCCACATCTCCCGCCAATGCCGCCGCGTCCCGCACCAGATCAACCGATGCCCCCGCACCAGATGTCCCCGTGGAGAACGACAGCATCGCCACCCGCACCGCACCCAGCAACGCCGCACCAGATACTGCCGAGGACCGTGCAATACCGGCCAACGCGTGCGCGTCCGGTGCCACATTCACTGCGCAATCGGCGAACAGTAATTCGCGCCTGTCGGGAAATACCATCAGGAAAAATGACGACGCCACCTTGACCCCGTCCGCCATGCCAATCGCAATGCTGGCCGCCTCGATCACCCGTCGCGTCGGGCTGCACGCCCCCGCAACCATCAGATCCGCCTGCCCCGCCGCAACCATCGCCGCCGCGCGGATCAGCGGTTTTTGCAACATGCGCCACGCCAAGCTTTCTTTCATCGGGCGCGTTGCTAACAACGCCGCCAGATGTGTCTCGCTCGCGGCTTCCAGTTCAACAACCTCGGCCAACCGCTCGCCCCGCAGCCGTACCACCGCCGCATCCACCCGCGACTCATTCCCCATTTCAGGGAACACCACCCGGGGTGGCCGCCGCCGCGCCGCTTCAAATGCTTTTTCCAGTGCCATCATACCCGTCCCCTTTAGCCCTGAATGGGCACCCAATTACTACCTAAGGTCAATCCCCCTCACAGATTTTCCGCACCCAGCCATCGTCTAAAACATGAATACATACAAATTATTGCATATTACGCTCGGATTTTGTAAACCAACTGGAAACAACGCTGGGCGCGAATCCGGCAATCAACAGACAGGGACGCGTATGACGCATCAACAGCCTGCGATTGAGACATCGCCAAAGGTCTCGGACGAAATCCGCAAAACCACATGTTATATGTGCGCCTGCCGCTGTGGCATCAACGTTCATATGAAGGATGGCAAAGTCGCCTATATCGAGGGCAACCGCGACCATCCTGTGAACAAAGGTGTGCTTTGCGCCAAAGGCTCAAGCGGCATCATGCAGGTCAACGCCCCGTCGCGCCTGAAAAACCCGATGAAACGGGTTGGCCCGCGTGGCTCTGGCGAATTCGAGGATATTTCTTGGGAAGAAGCGCTGACCATCGCCACCGACTGGCTGAAACCCCTGCGCGAAACCGCACCTGAAAAGCTCGCGTTTTTCACCGGACGGGACCAGTCCCAAAGTTTCACCGGCATGTGGGCGCAGAATTACGGCACGCCGAATTACGCAGCGCACGGCGGCTTTTGCTCGGTCAACATGGCGGCGGGCGGCATCTATACCATGGGCGGCGCGTTCTGGGAATTTGGTCAACCCGACTGGGACCGCGCCAAACTGTTCATGATCTTTGGCGTCGCCGAAGACCACGATTCAAACCCGATCAAAATGGGCATGGGCCGTCTGAAGGGCAATGGTGGCAAGATTTACGGCGTTAACCCGATCCGCTCGGGCTATAACGCCATTGCCGATGAATGGGTCGGCATTACGCCCGGCACCGATGGTCTGTTCATTCTGGCGCTGGTGCATGAGCTGCTGAAAGCCGGCAAGGTTGATCTGCATTATCTGGCGCAATTCACCAATTCGCCGGTTCTGCTCAATGATGATCCGAAATCCGACGATTACGGCATGTTCCTGCGCAACAAGGCTGGCAAAATGCTGGTGATAGATCGCAAGACCGGCAAACCCGCCGCCTTTGATAAAAAGGGCGTGAAACCCGATCTGGCGGGCACGCATAAGGTTGGCAAAACGCCATACCGCACCGTGTTCCAACTGATGGCCGAACGCTATTTGTCCGACGAATATGCCCCTGATGCTGTGGCGGAACGTTGCGGTATCACCGCTGGCCGGATCCGCGCGATTGCTGCTGACATCGCCCGCGTCGCATTCGATGAGGCGTTCGAGCTGGACATCCCGTGGACCGATTTCCGCGGTGACAAACACGCCAAAATGCAGGGCCGCCCCGTCGCGTTCCACGCGATGCGCGGAATTTCGGCGCATAGCAACGGCTTTCAGACCGCCCGCGCCTTG
Organism: Profundibacter sp.; assembly: GCF_056498605.1. Taxonomy (NCBI): domain Bacteria; kingdom Pseudomonadati; phylum Pseudomonadota; class Alphaproteobacteria; order Rhodobacterales; family Paracoccaceae; genus Profundibacter; species Profundibacter sp. Next base: position 30,608 of record NZ_JBSMEZ010000002.1, on the reverse strand, counting down.
CACATGTTGCAGATCATTCTGGGCAGTGTCGAGGCACCTGGCGGGTTCCGTTTCAAACCACCGTACCCAAAACCGGTCGAGGGCCACCCGAAACCGCATTTCGATCACGCCCCCGGCAAGCCGCTAAACGGTCCGCATCTTGGCTATCCGCAAGGGCCGGAAGATCTGGGGCTAAAGCCGGATGGCACCGCCGTTCGCATCGACAAAGCCTTCACATGGGAAAATCCGCTGTCGGCCCACGGTCTGATGCACATGGTAATCTCCAACGCCCACGCTGGCGATCCTTACAAGATCGACACCCTGTTCATGTTCATGGCCAACATGTCGTGGAACTCGTCGATGAACACCACCGGCGTTATGGACATGCTGACCGACAAGGACGAGGATGGCGAATATGTGATCCCGCGGATCATCTATTCCGATGCTTATTCATCCGAAATGGTCGCCTATGCGGACCTGATCCTGCCCGACACCACCTATCTGGAACGCCACGATTGTATCAGCCTGCTGGATCGCCCGATCTGCGAGGCCGATGCGATGGCCGACTCTATCCGCTGGCCGGTGATTGAACCTGACCGCGATGTGCGCGGCTTTCAATCGGTGTTGATTGATCTGGCCGTGCGCCTTGGTCTGCCCGGATTCGTCGATGACAAGGGCGGGGCGATATATCAGGATTACGCCGATTACATCGTCAACCACCAACGCCGCCCCGGTGTCGGCCCGCTTGCGGGTTTCCGTGGCAAGGATGGCAAAGGTGTGGGGCGCGGCGAGCCGAACCCTGACCAGATGCAAGCCTACATTGATAACGGCGGTTTCTTCGAGCAACACATCCCCGAGGAGGCCAGCTATTTCAAACCGTGGAACGCGGCTTATCAGAAATGGGCGGTCAAAGTCGGGCTGTTTGATCACGAGCAACCTTACCTATTCTCAATCTATTCCGAACCGATGCGCAAATTCCAGCGTGCCGCCGAAGGTATTGGCAAGCATCAACCGCCAGAGCATTTGCGCGAGCAGTTGAAACGCTCCATGGACCCGATGCCGATCTGGTATTCCCCCAATGAGGAAGCGGCCGAAGATGGTGGCGAATTCACCGTGAATGCGCTGACCCAGCGCCCGATGGCGATGTATCACTCATGGGGCACCCAAAATGCATGGCTGCGCCAGTTGCATGGCCATAACCCGATGTATATCCCGACCAAATTGTGGGAAAAGCACGGGTTTGCCGAGGGGGATTGGGCGCGGATTTCATCGCCGCATGGCAAAATCACCGTGCCGGTTGCCCACATGGCGGCGCTGAACGGCAACACCATCTGGACATGGAACGCCATTGGCAAACGCAAAGGCGCATGGGCGCTGGACGAAGGCGCACCAGAGGCTACCAAGGGGTTCTTGCTGAACCACCTGATCCACGAATTGCTGCCTGTCAAAGAGGACGGTATGCGCTGGAACAACTCTGACCCCGTAACGGGGCAAGCCGCGTGGTTCGACCTGAAGGTCAAGATCGAGAAAGTCGCGGCTCCGGCTGAATCACAACCCTCCTTCCCGCCGATCAAATCACCGGTAGGTAAGGGTCCTAAAAACCTCGCATGGAAGGTTGGCAAATGACCCAGCTCCCCGAAACCACCGCCAAAAAACTTGGCCTCGTCATTGATCTGGACACTTGCGTTGGCTGTCATGCCTGCGTGATTTCCTGCAAGGGCTGGAACACCGAAAACTACGGTGCTCCGCTGTCAGATGTCGACGCTTACGGCGCTGACCCGCACGGCACCTTCCTGAACCGTGTGCACAGTTACGAGGTGCAACCCGATACTGGTGGCTGTGCGCAAACCGTCCATTTCCCCAAATCCTGCCTGCACTGCGAAGATGCGCCATGCGTCACTGTTTGCCCAACGGGCGCGAGTTATAAACGCTCCGAGGATGGCATCGTTCTGGTCAACGAGGACGACTGCATCGGCTGTGGCCTGTGCGCATGGGCCTGCCCTTATGGCGCCCGCGAACTGGACCAGATGGCCGGTGTGATGAAGAAATGCACCCTGTGCGTTGATCGCATCTATAACGAAAACCTGCCCGAAGTGGACCGCATCCCGTCTTGCGTGCGAACCTGTCCGGCTGGCGCCCGTCACTTTGGCGATTTCGCCGATCCGGACAGCAACGTTAGCAAACTGGTGGCGGAACGCGGCGGCATTGACCTGATGCCCGAACAAGGCACCAAACCTGTGAACAAATACCTGCCACCGCGGCCCAAGGACACCTTAGCTGAGGTCTCGGCAGATGCCCCGATCCTGACACCCGTCACCGACAGCCCCAAAGGCTTTCTCGGCTGGCTCGATAAAGCACTGGAGGCTCTGTAATGCATCCCGCACCATCCGTCATCTTCTTCACCGTCTTTTCCGGCCTTGGGTTCGGCTTTCTGGCATGGCTTGGCGTAGGCATTCCTGGCCCGCAAGGCTGGGACGCCTTCCCTTATTTCTTTGTCGCCTTTGCGATGGCCGTGGGCGGTCTGATTGCCTCGACCTTCCACCTTGGCAATCCAAAGAACGCCATCAAGGCATTCACCCAGTGGCGCACCAGTTGGTTGTCACGCGAGGCTTGGATGGCTGTGCTGACGCTCACTGTGATGGGTGCTTTCGCGGCTGCCAACATCTTCTTCAAAATCCAAATGCCGCCCTTGGGCATCATCGGCGCGATCATGGCCCTGATCACGGTCTACACCACCTCAATGATGTATGCGCAGCTGAAAACCGTGCCGCGCTGGAACCACTGGACAACATCCGCGTTGTTCATCCTTCTGGCGCTTGGCGGCGGGGCTATCCTTGCCTCTGACAGCCTTGGCACCATCTTTTTCATCGGTCTTGCCGCAGTTGCCCAGCTATATGTCTGGGACGCGGGCGATAAACGCTTTGGCAAGCGCGGCCACACGATGGAAACCGCCACCGGCCTTGGCAATATCGGCAAGGTGCGGATGTATGAACCACCCCATTCGGGCACCAACTATCTGCTCAGCGAAATGGTCTATGTGATCGGGCGCAAACACGCGATCAAACTGCGCATCATCGCCTTTGTGCTGGCCTATGTCGCACCGATGGTTCTGGCGATGGTCTCGGGCCCCGGGTTCCAGATGTATATCATCGCCTTAATCGCCCATATCGTCGGCATCCTCGCCCAGCGCTGGTTGTTCTTTGCCGAGGCCGAGCACGTTGTGGGCCTCTATTACGACAAGCGATGATCGTTGACGGCATCGAAATCATCGAGTGTGACATACCTCCGCGGCTTGTCACACTCAATCAAACCGACCGCCTGTTTCTGAACGACAGCCTCGCTAATGACTGGCGCATCCGCCCCGACATCAAACAGCGGATCAATGCCGCATCGCTCACCCTGCCCGACGGTTTATGCCTGATGATATACGAGGCCTTCCGGTCCCGCGCCCGTCAACGTGAATTTTGGGCACCAATGTTCGCCAATATCCAGACCACCCACCCTGATTGGACTGCCGAGCAACACTACACTGAAGCCGCGCGCTGGGTCTCGCCGCCCGATGGTTTTGGCAGCGGTCATCAGGCTGGTGCTGCGATCGACATCACGCTGGCCACGTCTGACCGCGAACCGCTGGATATGGGGACCGGTATGCAAGCGTTTACACCACTCACCCCGACCGCCTCGGACGTGCCTGATACCGCCCGCCAAAATCGCAACCTGCTGGTGAACACGTTGCAGGCCCAAGGCCTGATCAACTACCCCGACGAATGGTGGCACTACAGCTATGGCGACCGCTTATGGGCCGAAGTCACAGGGCGCACACAGGCGTTTTACGCCCCCATAGACTAACGCCCGCCTCCCGTTTCTGTTTTGCTTAAATATCCGCGCGCGCAGCGCAAATCCCGAGCGCCCGCAGGGTGCGAGACGTCAAGCGACGCATAGCGTCTCATTTTCACTAAGCCCGACTTCATTAAGGTCGACGCGCAATAACCGCACTCACCACGAACACCCCTGTTGCCACCACCACGATACTCGGCCCCGCCGGTGTGTCCCATTGCAACGACGCCAGCAACCCCCCGACACTTGCCACCATCCCGATCAGCACAGCCCCGATCGCCATCGCCTCGGGTGTCTTCGCCAGCCCCCGCGCGGCGGCCGCCGGAATAATCAGCATCGCCGCGATCAGCAACGCGCCGACCACCTTGATCGACATCGCTACCACCACTGCCAGTGCCAGCGTCAACACCAGTTGCTCGCGCTTGGGATCAAGCCCCGAAGCCGTCGCCAAATCCTCGTTCAATGTCGCTGTCAGCAGCGGTGCCCAGCGCCAGATCAGTCCCGCCAATACCAGCAAGGATCCGATCCAGATTGCCGCCAGATCACCCCGCGACACCGCCAGAATATCGCCAAACAAAAATGCCGTAAGGTCCACCCGAACCCCGTGCAGGAACGACACCGCCACCAGTCCCAGCGCCAATGCGGAATGCGCCAAAACCCCCAGTGTGGTGTCCATTGCATGGCCGCGCCGTGCCAATGTTGAAACCACCAGCGCCATCGCCAAGGCGACCAGCAAAATTCCCAGATAGATCGGCAATGAAGCCCCCAGCGCCAGTGCCACACCCAGGATCGCCGCATGCGCCGTGGCATCGCCAAAATACGCCATCCGCCGCCAGACCACGAATGCGCCCAGCGGCCCTGTGGCCAATGACAGGCCGACACCCGCCAACATCGCGCGGATCAGGAAATCATCCAGCATGGTCATGCCCCTCACCTGTATGATCATGATCACACTGCTCTGCATGTGTATGCTGATACAGTGCCATCGTGCCATGCGTGCCTTCGCCAAACAACGCACGGTATTCCGGCGCTTCGGACACCACCGTCGGCGTGCCCTCGCAACAGATATGCCCGTTCAGACAGATCACCCGATCGGACGCCGACATCACCACATGCAAATCGTGACTGACCAACAGCACCGCACACCCCATCTCGCGGCGCACTTCTTCCAGCAGCTGGTAGAACGCTGCAATTCCCGGCTGATCCAGCCCCTGCGTCGGCTCATCCAGCATCAGGATATCGGGGTTCCCCAACAGCGCCCGCGCCAGCAACACCCGCTGGAATTGCCCACCCGACAGGGACACCAACTGGCGCGCCTCAAACCCCGCGACCCCGACCCGCACCAACATGGCAGCAATTTCATCCGCACTATGGCGCACAGGCAACGACAGGAACCGGCGCACTGTCAGCGGCATACTCGCATCAAACGCCAACCGCTGCGGCACATAGCCAATGCGCAAACCGGCCTTGCGCGTGATGGTCCCCACGGCAGGCTCCTTTGCCCCCAGCAGCGCCCGCAACAAGGTGGATTTCCCCGATCCGTTCGGCCCGATCACCGTCACGATCTCGCCAGCCTCAATCGTCAGATCAATGCCCTGCAACACCAAATCCGCACCGTAATTCAAGCTCACGCCCTTGGCTGAAATCAGGCTCATTGTGCACACCTCGGGCACTGACCCAATACCTCAATATTCATCCGCTCCACCACAAATTGAGCCGCCGTCGCCACACCTCTGATCGCATCCCCCACATCCTGCGCCACCGCCTCGGCCACCGCATCACATTTGCTGCAAATCATGAACACTGGCGCGTGGTCGGTCTCGGGATGCATGCAGGCCGCATAGGCATTCAAGCGCCTGATCTTATGGGCAAACCCGTTCTCGACCAGAAAATCCAATGCACGATATGCGACAGGCGGCTGATCGCCAAACCCGTCCTGCGCCAGCCGCTCCAACACGTCATACGCCCCCATCGCGCGATGGTTCTCCAGCAGGATTTCCAGCGCACGGCGGCGAACAGGAGTCAGGCGCAACCCATCCTCGCGGGCACATTGGTCGGCATAGTCCAACACATCGCCCGTGCAACAGGCATGATCGTGGCTGTGAAATGCAATTTGATCAGGCACGGCATTTTCCTCTTGTTATGTTATAACATGTTATAATATACATTAGTCACATCATGCAAGAGGTTTTCCAAAATGCTACGTATTCTGTCAATATTTCTGCTACTCACCACCCAGTCTGCCCACGCCGATGTGCCAAAGGTAGTCACCGATATCCCCGCCGTTCATTCATTGGTCGCGCAGGTAATGGGCCGTGTCGGTACACCCGATATCCTGCTGGCCCAAGGTTCTGACCCGCATGATTTCCAACTGCGCCCCTCACAGGCCCGTACCCTGTCGCAAGCAGACTTTGTATTCTGGATCGGACCAGATCTGACCCCATGGCTGGAACGCGCAATTGAAGGCATCGGGATCAAGGGCAAATCAATCGCATTGCTGGATCATTCCGACAATAACACGGACCCGCACGCATGGCTTGACCCGCAAAACGCAATCCGCTGGCTGGACGTGATCGCCAAGGACCTCGCGGCTTTCGATCCCGACAACGCCGACGCCTACTTGGGCAATGCAGCCCTCGCCCGTGAAGACATCTCCGAGATGATGGCCGAGGTTCGCCAAACTCTCGCCCCGATGCGCGGCATCCCGATTATCGTATTTCATGACGCCTATAATCACTTCGCCGACCGCTTTGATATCAACATCGCCGGTTCCATCCGCCTTGGCGATGCCGCAAGCCCCGGGGCCGCACATCTTGCGCAACTGCGCAGCCTGATCGCACAACACGCCATTGTGTGTGCCTTTGGCGAAGCGGGCCACGACCCCGCCTTATTGAAAAACACGTTTGAAAGCAGCGGCATCCCCGTTGGCACACTTGATCCGGTCGGCAGCACGCTGGAGTATGGCCCTAATTTGTATAATACGCTGATCCGCAATCTCGCGACCGAGATTGCGCAGTGTCAACGCGAGTAACCGCACGCACCCTGCCGCTTCTTCTTTTCCTAAATATCACCGCAGGGGCAAAGTGCTCGGGGCGACGCGCATAGCGCGGCGCAACTCTTATTCACAAAATCACCCACCTGTCGCCGCCCGATACCACGCCACCAAAACCGCGCGGTCCTCTGCCTCCAGATAAGACGCGCTTGGCGGCGGCATCGCATGGGTCACACCGGCGTGCAGGTAAATCCGCTTGGCTTCAAACGCCACCTGCGCCTCGGTCTCCAGATGCACCCCTTTTGGTGCCCACGGGATACCGTCATACCCCGGCTCCGCCGCGTGGCACATCGAACAATTGCCAACCACAATGTCATACGCATCCTCGAACCCGTCGGCATCAACGAACCGCTGGATCGATGGGGCAAGCGTCGCCTCATCTTCCTCGGCAACGGATGCTGTCAATGTCGACAGCCAGATGATCACCAAAAACAGCACTGTGGTGGCCGCCCATGTCCACATCGGCTTGCCCTTACCCGCATGGGCCGAGTTGAAATAATGCCTGATGGTCACGCCCATCAGGAACACAAGGCTGGCGATCAGCCAGTTATATTGCGACGCAAACGCCAACGGATAATGGTTCGACAGCATCAAGAAAATCACCGGCAAGGTCAGGTAATTATTATGCGTCGAACGTTGCTTGGCAATTTTGCCGTATTTCGGATCGGGAATGCGCCCTGCCCGCAAATCACCCACCACAATCCGCTGGTTCGGCATAATAATCACAAACACATTCGCCGTCATAATGGTGGCGGTAAACGCCCCCAGATGCAGCAAGGCCGCGCGACCGGTGAACACCTGCGTGTAGCCCCACGCCATCGCCACAAGGATGATATACAGCAGCACCATCAGCCGCGTGTTATCCTCGCCAAATTTGCTTTTGCAGATCAGGTCGTAAATGATCCAGCCGAATGCCAGTGACCCCAGCGAAATCAAAATCGCCTGCCAGATCGGAATGTCCAGCACATTAGGATCCACCAGATAAAGCTCGGCCCCCATGTAATAGACCAATATCAGCATGGCAAAACCCGACAGCCACGTCGTATAGCTCTCCCATTTGAACCAGATCAGATGTTCGGGCAGGCGGTCCGGCGCCACCAGATATTTCTGCACGTGGTAAAACCCGCCGCCATGCACCTGCCATTCTTCGCCATGCACATTTTGCCTGCAGTCCGGCGATTGTTTCAGCCCCAGATCAAGCGCGATGAAATAAAATGATGATCCGATCCACGCAATCCCGGTGATCACATGCACCCAACGCACCGCAAATTCCAGCCAAGCCTCTAAAATCACATAATCCAAATCGCGCCCTCCCGTTTTTTCTTAGGCTATACCAAAACCCTCTTTTTTGTTAATCCATATAATAGCACAAGACTTTCAATAGGATTTTGATAATAGCATGGCTTATGTAAACAATATCAGAATGTTCGTGCGGGTCTATGAACTCGGCTCGATGTCGGCTGCCGCCCGCGATCAGCGCACCTCACCTGCGGTCGCCTCTTCGCGGATTTCCGACTTGGAAAAGCATCTGGGTGTGCGCCTGTTCAACCGCACCACCCGCGCCCTGCAACCCACTGAAAACGGAAAAGAATTCTATTCTGGCGCCCATAACATCCTGTCCGCCATTGCTGAAGCCGAAGCCAATATTATCGACGCTGCCAAAAACCCGCGCGGCACTGTCTTTATCGCCGCCCCTCTGGGTGTCGGGCGGCGTTTCATCGCGCCCTTTGTGCCCGCTTTCAAAGCTGAATATCCGCAAATCGAGGTGCGCTTGCGCCTGTCCGACCGTCTGGTCGATGTGACGTCCGAGGGGCTGGATGTGGCATTTCACATGGGCCCGCTGGCCGACAGCACCCTGAAAATGCGATCCATTGCCGACTGTCCGCGCCTGCTCTGTGCCGCTCCCGAATACATCGCCGAACATGGAAATCCGGCTGATGGTGATGCCTTAATCCAAGACAACCACGCCTGCCTGAACCTGCGTTATCCCGGTGCGCAGGAATTCCAATGGGCGCTGCAAACACCGGACGGGGTAAAGCGTTATGACGTCTCCGGCCCGTTTGAATCCGATGATGGCGACGTGCTGACCGAATGGGCGCTGCAAGGGCATGGCATCATCCTGAAACCGGTGTTCGAGATTGCCGAGCATCTGCGCAAGCGTGCCTTGATCCCCGTTGCCACCGCCACGCCGCCACTGGCCACACAACTGGTCTGCCTTCATCCGCCGCATAAACTGAAAGACACCAAAGTGCAGTTGTTCGTTGATTTCGTCACCACGCGGTGCAAGGCGGAAATGGCACGGCAGGCAGAGGGGGTGTAATCATGTCAACCATTTTCAACGTAATACCCTCAACCAACCTAGACATAACTTTCGGCGATCTCATCGGGCCATCCGAGATAAATATCAATCAGCACCTTTCTGATATAGGTGTCAAAGACCGCATTAAACTATGTGCCGAAATATTCTCAAACGATAGCAGTAGAAACGCCGCGATGGATGAGCCCTTTATGTGGCCGGAAACATCAGATGCGTGGCTTACGATCAACGACGTTCCTGGCGGGACTGATGTGCACTGTTATGCAATACACAACTTCTATGAGCATATTTTCGGGGATTGCTGGATGCTTCTTACCGAACTGAAAACCGCGCCAATTCATCAACCATCTTTCAACAGCATTATCGAAAGCGCCCGATACCATAACCATTCATGGTCTTTCCGCCGTTCTGCGGGGCAGCGTCCGATTATAAATCTCAGCTATGGAATTATTGCGGCAACGCTCGCGGAACTGACCGATGGCTTGATCTTTTCAGATGACAACGCATGGGACTACAACAAGTTTCCGACAACGGGTCGCGCGTTTATGTCTGAGTATTTCCGCCCGAATGCAGACGTCAATAAAGAGCACACGGAATGGGCCGCCTCTAATATATACGCCATCAAAGAAGGCATTTTTGATTAGCCCTATCAACTGCCCCGATACGTCGAATATCCAAACGGCGACAGCAGCAGCGGCACATGGTAATGCGCGTCCACCTCACTGATGCCAAACCGGATCGGGATCACATCCAGAAAACGTGGCTCTTCCGCTGGGGTACCGATCGCATCCAGATACGCCCCCGCATGAAACACCAACTCATAAGTGCCCGTCGTAAACTCACCCGCTGGCAATATCTGGCTGTCCGTGCGCCCGTCTTCATTGGTGGTCAGGCTGCGGATATGGGTGCGACTGTCGCCCTCAATCCGAAACAGATCAATCGCCATCCCCGCCGCCGGTTTGCCCCGCGCGGTGTCCAATACATGCGTCGTCAAATATCCCTTGGCCATCTTACGCCCTCCATTTTCAGCTAAAGTGCCCTGAAACCAGATAAAAATCGAGTGGTGTTTTTGACAATAAGACTTTCAAGAATATTTTGAAAATCAATACGGATTATTTATAATACACTCAAAATAACCGCAGGAGCACCGCAATGAACCGCTACCCCCGAGATATGCACGGCCATGGCCCCACGCCCCCCGACGCCAATTGGCCGGATGGTGCCAAAATCGCGGTGCAATTTGTGGTGAATTACGAGGAAGGCGGCGAGAATAATATCCTGCATGGGGATGCTGCCTCCGAGGCGTTCCTGTCCGAGATCGTCGGGGCCGCCCCGTGGCAAGGCCAGCGCCACTGGAACATGGAGAGCATCTATGAATATGGGTCGCGCGCCGGTTTCTGGCGGCTGCACCGTCTGTTCACCACCGCCAATATCCCTGTCACGGTTTACGGTGTCGCCACGGCATTAGCACGCTCGCCCGTTCAGCTCAACGCGATGCAGGATGCGGGCTGGGAAATTGCCAGTCACGGGCTGAAATGGATTGAATACAAGGATTATACCGAGAAAGACGAGCGTGCCGATATTGTCGAGGCGATCCGCCTGCACACCGAAGTCACCGGCGCGCCACCGCGCGGCTGGTATACGGGGCGCTGCTCGGTCAATACCGAACGCCTTGTCGCCGAGCAAGGCACGCTGGATTATGTGTCGGATTCCTATGCCGATGATCTGCCCTACTGGGTGCGCTATGGCGACCGTGATCAACTGGTGATCCCCTACACGCTGGACACCAACGACATGCGGTTTGCCACGCCGCAGGGGTTCAATTCGGGTGATCAGTTTTACACCTACCTAAAGGACAGCTTTGATGCACTTTATGCTGAAGGCGCAGCAGGTCAGGCCAAAATGATGTCGATCGGTCTGCATTGCCGCCTGATCGGGCGGCCCGGTCGCGTCATGGCGCTAAAGCGGTTCATCGACTACATTCAGGGCTTTGAAGGGGTCTGGACCCCGCGCCGCATCGACATTGCCCGCCATTGGCAGCAACACCACCCTGCCCCTGCCCCGTGGGAGCGCCCATCCGAAATGAACCGCGACGCCTTTGTCGCCGCATTTGGCGGCATATTCGAACATTCGCCGTGGATAGCCAAAGGCGCACATGCGCTGGAACTGGGCGCAGCCCACGACTGCGCCATCGGGTTGCACAACGCGCTCTGTAGGGTTTTCCGCAGCGCCGATCACGCCGCGCGTTTGGGCGTGCTAACCGCCCACCCCGATCTGGCGGGCAAGCTGGCTGCGGCCAAACGGTTGACAGACGAAAGCACTTCAGAGCAAGCCAGCGCAGGGCTGGATGCCCTAACCGATGCTGAACGCGAGACATTCACCAAACAGAATGACGCCTACACCGACAAACACGGCTTTCCCTTCATCATCGCCGTGCGTGACCACGACAAAGCCAGCATCATGGCCGCGTTTCAGACCCGCATTGCCAATGACAGTGACACCGAATTCGCCGAGGCCTGCAAACAGGTCGAGCGCATCGCCCATTACCGCCTAAAGGACATCCTGCCATGACCACATACGCATTCCCTACAGGCGGCCTACCGGACCAAACCAAAAACCCCGAAGGTACCGCCATTTTCACAGAGGCCTACGCCGTGCTACCCGCTTGCACCATGCGTGACATCACCACCAGTGCCTTGCCCAATTGGACCGGCACCCGCGCATGGATTTTGGCGCGCCCAATGACAGGTTTTGCCGAAACCTTTGCCCAATACGCAGTCGAGGTTGCGCCAAACGGTGGCTCAACCACGCCCGAACCCGACAAGGGCGCCGAGGCTGGCCTGTTCATCGCCAAAGGCGAAATGCGCCTGACGGTGAATGGCAGCCTCCACACGCTGACCGCTGGCAACTATGCCTTTGTGCCCGCTGGTGCCGATTGGGCGGTGCGCAATACCGGCAGTGATCTGCTGGGATTTCACTGGATCCGCAAACGGTATGAACCTGCTGCTGGTTTGCCTGCGCCAACCGCCTTCATCACCTCGGACGCCGAAACACCGCCAAACCGGATGCCCGACACCGACAAATGGGCCACCACCCGTTTTGCCGACCCCGAAAACCTATCCCACGACATGCACGTCAATATCGTCACCTTCCAGCCCGGCGGACGCATCCCGTTTGCCGAAACCCACATCATGGAACACGGGCTATACGTGCTGGAAGGCACCGCGCGCTACCTGCTGAACAAGGACTGGGTCGAGGTCGGGCCAGGTGATTTCATGTGGCTACGCGCCTTTTGCCCGCAAGCCTGCATCGCCACCGGCGACGGCCCGTTTCGCTACCTGCTTTATAAGGATGTGAACCGCCACCCCGCACTGGTGCTGCCATGAGCGTGATCAAGGCCCAACCGCTGACAGCCGAGGCGTTCGCGCCTTTCGGTGATGTGCTTGAGGCCGTGGGCAAGCCCGACAAAATCATCAACAACGGGTTTTGTGGCCGCTACCATGACCGCGCCTTGCTGGATTTTGGCGCGGATGGCCGCGCGGGCATTTCAGTGTTCAAGGCCGAGCCCCGCGCGCTGCCTTACAAACTGGAGATGCTGGAGCGTCACCCCGATGGCTGCCAGTCGTTTATCCCGATGAGCCTTGAGCCCTATCTGGTGATCGTGGCCGAGGACGCAGACGGCACCCCCACCGACATCCGCGCCTTTATTGCGGGGGCGGGGCAAGGGATCAATTACCACAAAAACATATGGCACGGGGTGCTAACGCCCCTTGCTGCACCAGGCCTGTTCGCTGTGATGGACAGGATCGGAAAAACACCAAACCTAGAGGAGTATTTGCTAAAAACACCATATATGGTAGAGAACTAACCACCAACACTTAAAAGCGCACCAAAAAATAGCGCGAACAACTGGAGAGGGACTTATGTCTAACTCATCAATCGGGACGCCGGAACAGCTGCGCGATCCCAACTACACACCACCACTGGTCAAAGCGATACCGCTGGGTATTCAGCATGTTTTGGCTATGTTTGTTTCCAACATTACACCGGCCATCATCATTGCCGGCGCTGCCGGCTTTGGCTTTGGCTCGGATGCGGGGGCACAGGGCTTTCCGGATATGAGCTATATGATCCAGATGTCGATGCTGTTTGCCGGCATTGCGACATTGCTGCAAACCATAACACTTGGACCCGTGGGCGCAGGCCTGCCGATTGTGCAAGGCACCAGCTTTGCCTTTATTCCGATCATGATCCCGCTGGTTGCCGGCAAGGGTCCTGAGGCCTTGGGAATTCTGTTTACCGGCGTCATGTTGGGCGGCTTGTTCCACGCATTCCTTGGCTTGTTTATTGGCAAAATCCGCTTTGCCTTGCCGCCTCTTGTTACCGGGCTTGTGGTCACCATGATCGGGCTTGCCCTTGTCAAAGTGGGCATCGAATATGCTGCAGGCGGGGTGCCTGCCAAGATGTTCGATAAACCCGAATATGGCAGCCTGCTAAACTGGAGCGCCGCAGGTATTGTTATCATTGTTACACTCGGGCTTAAATTCTATGCCCGCGGTATGCTCGCTGTTTCAGCGGTACTGGTTGGAATTGTCGTTGGCTATATTTACGCCATGTCGATGGGAATGGTCTCGGTGGCTGATATCTCTGGCTCTTGGAGCAAGGCTTCTGCTTTCGAATTCCCAAGCCCCTTTAGATACGGGTTCGAGTTTTCGCTTGCTGCATTTATCGGGTTTTGCCTGATGGCTTTTGTCTCGGCGGTGGAAACCGTGGGCGACGTGTCAGGTATCACCAAGGGTGGCGCTGGACGCGAAGCGACTGACCAAGAAATTCAGGGCGCAACATTCGCCGATGGTCTGGGCACTTCGGTCGCCGGTGTATTCGGCGCGCTTCCCAATACGTCCTTTAGCCAGAACGTCGGCCTGATCGCCATGACAGGCATCATGAGCCGCCATGTGGTTACAATCGGGGCAATATTTCTGATTGTCGCGGGCCTGATCCCCAAAGTCGGCGCTGTCATTCGCACCATACCGATCGAAGTGCTGGGTGGTGGCGTGATCGTCATGTTCGGCATGGTTGTTGCCGCGGGTGTTTCGATGCTGTCCGATGTGAAATGGGACCGACGCAATATGGTGATCTTTGCCATCGCCATTTCCATGGGTCTCGGGTTTCAGCTTGAGGCAATGAACTTGGCACCGGGCGCACCAAACGCGCTCCAGCAATTGCCAGATTCCCTGCGTATTCTGGGTGCCTCGGGTATTCTGCCCGCTGCCCTGATCGCGATTGTTCTGAACCTGATCCTGCCTGAACATCTGGCAGCAGAAGCAACAGAAGAAGTATCAGGCGGTATGGCCGGACATCCTGACGACTAGGGACAGATCCCACTAATCCCAAAAACAAGAAGCCCCTGATCAAAACGTCAGGGGCTTTTCATTTATTCATTTAAGATCGACAGGCTGATTTGCCCTATCGCCCCAGACGTTCCTTTACGTCTGCGGCAAAATCTTCATAGCGGCGCAGGGATTTGACTTCGGCTTGAACGTGTTGACCCATCTTTTGCATAATCGGCAGATCAAACATAATCTGGTCCAGCATATCAGGCGACTCTACATCAACAATCGCCAAAACCTTGCGCTCTCCCACGACCTTCCAAAGATCGACAACCACGCCAGCCTCTTTGGCCCCTAACGCGGCATCCGCCTCTTCTGCCCAGATGGAAAACAGCCCTTGCTGGCCCATCGCCGTGTCATATTCTACGGTGAAATCAATCTTGTATAGCATCGTATCTCTCCCTTTATATTGTATGATTTAGGTGTAGCGCCCGTGCCGTTGCATCACCTCAATCTCGTAACCATCAGGATCGGCAACAAAGAAAAACTGGGCCAGCAAAGCGCCGTCGCGTTCAAATTCAACAACCTTGCGCGGCTTCAATCCCGCCGCTTCAAACCGCGCGTGTTCGGCCTCCAGATCATCAACGCAAAAGGCGATGTGCCCGTATCCGTCGCCCAGATCATATGGTTCTTTGCGCTCTTTATTAACCGTCAGTTCCAGCTCGAAATCCGCCTCGGGACCTCGTAAATACAGCAATGTGAAACTGTCAAAGTCTAGCCGCTTGGCGACCTCCAGACCAAAGGCCTGATTGTAAAACTGAACCGACCGCTCTTCTTGTAGCACACGGATCATCGAATGAATTGCTTTGGCCAAGGTGTTCTCCTGATATCTTGATCATCTATTATGATGAACCATATCAGAACCCTGAAACCATCGGGTAGTAACGGGTTACTACAGGCGCTTTATTCGGCAGCAACCATCAAAACTGCTTGGTCTTGGTGCTTAAGACAGGCGCAGCGCAGCAGCGAGGTAAAGTTCGGCGCCTCGCCCCTCAGTTCCAGAACTTCGGAGTGCAATGTTGAGATAAATTGCGGCGTCGTGACACCCTCGCCGGCAGCGATGCCGTCAATAATAGTCCAAAATGATCGCTCCAACCGGATGCTGGTGCTTTGCCCGTTCAGGCGCAACCGTCTAGTCACTGGCTCATAGTCCGTCGGGTTTTGCCCCGCAAATATCTCGCACATTTTTTCATCTCCTGCGTGGTGAAAACCGAAATTGTCACAAAGAAAGGCCAAGAAGCAATGCATTTTAGGCTAACAGAAAATCAAATTTCTGTCAGCCCCAGCCACCCCCGCCCGGAGTCAGCATCTCGAACACACCACCCGCTGGCAGATCAATCTCGTCATTGCCCTTTAGCTCCACGCGCGTCCCGTCCGGAAGCACCGCGGCATTATGCCCCACAGCCCCCGCCGCACCACCATCCACACCGAACGGTGGCACAATGCGGTGCGAACACAGCGTCGTCACCGTCACCGGTTCCAAAAACCGCATCACCCGAACGGCGCCGTTGCCGCCTGACCACTTGCCAGCCCCGCCAGACCCGTCCCTGATTCCGAAACTTTCCAGCCGCACCGGAAAGCGTTTTTCCAGAATTTCAGGGTCCGTCATCAACGTGTTGGTCATATGGCTCTGCACTGCGTCACAGCCATTAAACCCCGGCCCAGCACCGGTGCCGCCAGCGATGGTTTCGTAGTTCTGGAACACCTCGTCGCCCCAGATAAAATTGTTCATCGTGGCTTGCGAACAGGCAATCACGCCCAGCGCCCCGTATAAAGCATTACAAGTCGCTTGGCTGACTTCGGTATTGCCCGCAATCACCGCCGCCGGATAGACAGGGTTCAACATGGTACCCACCGGCGCGATAATTTTCAGTGGCTTCAAACACCCCTGATTTAGCGGAATATCTGCCCCGACCATGGTGCGAAACACATATAGAACCACGGCTGAACACACCGCAAACGGCGCGTTATAGTTGCCCTTGTCCTGCGTCGCTGTGCCGGTGAAATCTATCACCGCCTCGCGCGCATCGGTATCCACCGTCACCCGCACCTTGATCTCCGCGCCGCTGTCCATCGGATAGGTGAATTCCCCGTCCGAAAGACGGCCAATCACTTGGCGCACGCTTTCCTCGGCGTTGTCCTGCACATGGCCCATATAGGCCAGCACCACCGGCAGGCTGAACTGTTCAACCACCCCCAGTAACGCCTGCTGCCCCGTCACATTGGCCGCCACCTGTGCCTTTAGATCGGCCATATTTTGCGCGATGTTGCGACACGGGTATTTGCCCGACGCCAGCACGGCTTCGGCCTGCTGTTCCTGCAACACGCCGCGTTTGACCAGCCGCACGTTGTCGATCAGCACGCCTTCGTCATCAATATGTTGACTATCAGGCGGGGCTGACCCCGGCGTGCGCCCGCCAATATCGGCGTGATGGCCGCGCGACCCCAGCCAGAACACCACCGCGCCATCCACAAACACCGGCGTCACCACGGTGACATCGGGCAAATGGGTGCCGCCGTTATAGGGCGAATTCAACATAAAGGCGTCGCCCTCGGCAATATCGCCAGCGTTTTGCTGCATCACGGTTTTAACGCTGTCCGACATCGACCCCAGATGCACCGGCACATGCGGCGCGTTGGCAACCAGATCACCCTTGTCATCAAAAATCGCACAGGAGAAATCCAGCCGCTCCTTGATGTTGACCGACCAAGACGTGTTGGCCAATGTTGCGCCCATCTGGTCCGCGACTGACATGAACAGGTTGTTGAATACCTCCAGCAACACTGGGTCCGCATCGGTGCCTGCGGCGGATGCGCGATGCTTCTTCTCGCCTCGCTCGACGATCAGGTTACCCAATGCATCAACCCGCGCGACCCAACCCGCCTCGATCACATTGGTGCCGGTGCTTTCGGTAATGACCGCAGGCCCCACAACCCGCGCCGAAGGCCCTAGATTTTCACGTTGATACAACGGCGCCATTCCAACTGCCCCATCCGAATAAAACTGCACTTGGGCGGCAGGCTCACCCGAGCCACCCGTCACTGCCAAACTCTGCGGCACCTCGCCGGTTTCGCCGATGGCCTCGGCGCTGACCATTTCAAACAATATCCCGCGCTCGGGCGATATAAACCCGAACCGCTGCTTATGTGCCGCCTCGAACGCCGCCTGCATTGCCCCCACATCGCCAAACGGAACCGCAAGCGATTGATGCGAGCCGTCATAGCGCAGATAGGCTTGCTCAATGCTGCGCACGTCACTTGGTGCCACGCCTTGCGACTGTACTTCGTCCACGGCTTCATCCCTGATCAAAGCAAGCACATCGGCGGCCTGTTCCACATCGCTTAACGGCACATCCACCTGCCGTTCGCGCAAGGCCCTGATTTCAGCCAAACCCATACCGTAAGCCGATAAAACCCCCGCATAGGGGTGAACAAAAACGCGGCTCATCCCCAAGGCATCGGCCACCAGACAGGCATGTTGTCCACCGGCCCCACCAAAACATTGCAGCGTATACTGCGTCACATCATGCCCGCGCTGCACGCTGATCTTTTTGATCGCATTGGCCATGTTATCAACCGCGATGCGCAGATACCCCTCGGCCACAGCCTCGGGTGTGTCAGGCGCACGGCCAGTTGCCTGTGCAATCTGGTCCGCCAGCACAACAAACTTTTGCCGCACCACATCCGTATCCAGCGGCAAGTCGCCACTGGGGCCAAACACATGCGGAAAGTGATCTGCATTCAGCTTGCCCAGCATCACGTTGCAATCGGTCACTGTCAGCGGGCCACCGCGCCGATAACACGCGGGCCCAGGATCAGCGCCCGCACTCTCTGGCCCGACCTGATATCGCCCGTCGCTGAACGTCAGGGTTGAGCCACCACCGGCGGCCACGGTGTGAATATCCATCATCGGGGCGCGCATCCGCACCCCTGCAATCTCGGTCTCGAATGTGCGCTCGTAACTGCCCGCATAATGGCTGACATCGGTTGACGTCCCACCCATGTCAAAACCGATTAGCCGCTGAAACCCCGCCGCCTCGCCGGTCTTGACCATACCGACAATCCCGCCCGCGGGGCCAGACAAAATCGCATCCTTGCCCTGAAACAACGACGCATCCGTCAGCCCGCCGTTGGACTGCATGAACAACAGACGTTCACAGCCGCCCTTGCCCACATCCAGCGCCCCCGCCACCTGATCGACATATCGGCGCAAGATCGGCGACAGATAAGCATCCACCACCGTGGTGTCGCCGCGCCCAACCAATTTGGCCAAACGGGAAACCTGATGGCTGACCGACACCTGCGTAAACCCGACCTCGCGGGCAATTTCGCCAACACGTTCCTCGTGCGCAGGGTTCAAATAGCCATGCAAAAACGCTACCGCCACCGCACGGATACCTTTGGCATATCCGACCATGAGCGCTGCGCGCGCGGCCTCCTCATCCAGTGGAGAGACCACCGCACCGTCAGCATCCAGACGCTCCGGCACCTCGGCCACATCTTCATACAGCAGATCAGGGCGCTTGATTTCCAGATCAAACAGCTTGGGTCGGGTCTGATACCCGATCAGCAAAAGATCACGGAACCCTTGGGTGATCAGCAACAGGGTGCGCTCACCCTTGCGTTCCAACAGCGCATTGGTGGCCACGGTTGTGCCCATCTTGACCGCAGCAATGGCGCCAACAGGCAGAGGTTCGTCCGCCGCCAAACCTTGCAATTCGCGGATGCCCTGCACGGCGGCATCAAGATACCGTTCGGGGTTTTCCGACAGCAGCTTATGCGTCAGCACCACCCCGTCAGGCCGCCGCGCCACCACATCGGTAAAAGTGCCACCACGGTCGATCCAGAATTCCCACTGTGCATTGTTCACGCGCATACCCTTATTTGAATTTATCCATCAGCTTTTGCATAGCTGTGCGCTCATCAGGCGCTTTCACCTCTGGTGCATCGGTTTGCTTGGTCGGTTTTCGTGCCTTTTTCGCTACGGATGGTTGTCCCATACGCAACCCGATCGCATTCAGAAACTTCGCACTATCGCCCTCTGCCAAATGCACCACACCATCTTCAATCCCGCGCATCATATCCTCCAGCCACTCGGCATCCGCGCGGGCAAAATCATGCAGCACATAACCCGCCACACGGTCCTTGTGCCCCGGATGGCCAATGCCGATCCGCACCCGCCCGTAATGCTCGCCAATATGCTGATGCAAGGACCGCAGCCCGTTGTGCCCCGCATGACCACCACCCTGTTTGACGCGGATCTTGCGCGGGGCCAGATCCAGCTCGTCGTGGAACACCATCACATCCTCGGGCGTCAGTTTGTAAAACCGCATCCCCTCGCCCACCGATTGGCCCGACAGGTTCATGAATGTTTCAGGCTTTAGCAGGATCACCTTCTCGCGTCCCAACCGCCCCTCGGATACTTGCCCCTGAAACTTGCGCCGCCACGGGGCAAACCCGTGACCGGACTGAATCCGGTCCAGCGCCATGAACCCGACGTTATGCCGATTGTTCGCGTATTTCGCACCGGGGTTTCCAAGGCCGACAAACAGACGCACACAGATTCTCCTGATAAATTATGCTGCTACACTTTTAAGAAACTGCTAGGCAGGTTGCAACGACGCATCATTAACAAAGGAACACCTGATTTGGCCAAATTTCTGGTAAACGGATATCTCATTCATATTCCCAACCACCTGATGAATGACCACATCCGCAAATCGATGGAGAACGAGCGCTACGAGGGCCATGAAACCGTCGCCGTAAAGCGCCATATTATGGCGGGTGATCGTGTGTTGGAACTGGGGGCGGGGGTTGGCTATATTGGCATGCAGATCGCCAGCCGGATTGGCGGGGAAAACCTGATGACAGTCGAGGCAAACCCCAAGATGACCCCTGTGGTCGAAAAGAATCTGGCAACCAATCTGATCGAGGGCGTGACCGTGATCAATGCCGCTGTCGTGCCTGACAGCTATACGGCGGATCAGGTCACCTTTCACATGACGGCCGCTTTCTGGGCCTCGTCCCTGAACCCGACATTGGCCAAAAAATGGAAAACGACCCAATCGGTTGACGTGCCCGCCGTCAAAATCGGTGCGTTGATGGAAGACCATAAACCAACCGTGGTCATCATGGACATCGAGGGGGGTGAACAAGGGCTGTTTGATGCGCCTTGGCCCGATCATGTCAGACTGCTGGTGATCGAGTTGCACCCGCAACTATATGGTGACGAGGTGATCCAGCAGATTTTCGACCAGATGTCGGCGTCAAACCTAACCTATTGTCCGGCTGGCTCGCGCGGTCAGGTTGTGGTTTTCAAACGCATCGGCGATAAAACCTCGCCTTAGAACACTTCCAGTTCACATTGAATCGATCTTCTGATCCAAGGTAAACTGGAAACGCTATAAACTAAAAACGCGGGACCAATTGGCCCCGCGCTATTTTCTCGCAAAGATCAGAGGGAAAGGATTTACTCCTCGCCACCCTCTTCGGCACCGGCGTCTTCGCCCTCGGCACCTTCTTCGCCCTCGACGCCTTCGGCATCTGCGCCTTCCACGTCTTCTTCAACTTCAGCCACCGTTGGCGCCTGAACGTTGGCGATCACGAAATCGCGGTCGGTGATGGTTGGCGTTACGCCTTCAGGCAGGGTGATGCTGGAAATGGTGATCGTGTCACCTACATCCAGACCCGCCAGATCAACCGTGATATGATCAGGGATGTCACCGGCCAGAACGTTCAGTTCGACCTCTGGACGCACGATGGTCAGAACACCACCTTTGGCCAGACCAACGCATTCCTCTTCGTTGATGAACTCAACATGGATCGCCATATCAATACGGCTGTCGCGGTGTAGACGCAGCAGATCAAGGTGCGTGGGCAAATCCTTGACCACATCACGCTGAACATCGCGGCAAACCACGCGCACATCGTCATGGCCTTCGACTTTCAGGTTAAACAGGGTCGACAGAAAACCGCCCGACTTTAGCATTTTGAACAGCTTGTTATAGGGGATGGTGATCGCCAATGGATCAGCGCTCCCGCCATAAACAACACCGGGCACCAGCCCTGCACGACGCGCTTGGCGGGCGGCCCCCTTGCCTGTCCCCGTGCGCTCGTTGGCGATAAGATCAGGGATCTTTTTAGCCATGATAATTCTCCTAGGTTAGTGCGGGCTCCTCCAAGGGTGTAGTCCCGCGTGAAGACGCGCGTATAGACGGGAATTGGGGGGATGTGAAGGGGGGAATTATTCGGCAGAGGGGTTTGGTCGGGTCACTATCTTTCTCTGTCCCAAACCGCAGCCAAATATACATGCACATTCTACAGTTCAAACAGCCCGCATAAATCCGAAATCGGCAAGCGACAAGCGACAAGCGCCGTTCACTAAGCTAATCTGGCTCGAATAGTTCCACTATATTTCCAGACGGATCGGAGCAAAGAACCTGTTTGCCACCAGGGCCTTCGACAATATCATTCCGAAAAACGACGCCTTGTTTACGAAGAGCCAATGAAAAATTCTCGAGGTGCTCTACAACGATGACAATGCGGTTCCAACCACCTGGTGCCGGTTTGGAGCCATCAGGCATCGGCTTTGAAGCAGAAGCAGGTGGGCCCGCGAGCCAAAGCTCCAAATCGTCTTTGCTCAGGATCGCCATCGCTGGTCCATATTGCTGATCCAGAACGAATCCCAGCTTGTCAGTATAGAATTCAATCGCTTGCTTGACGCCTTCAACTATATATCGAAAATGCGCCATTATTCCCTTTCAAAATAGTCCAACCCGTAAACCGAATGGTCGTAATGTCGCCGGCCCAAACCGTTGAGACGGTTCCTTATCGTAAGCCATTTCACCCCCGTCAATCAGTCATATGGAATTCATATGCGATTCATATGGTTTTCATATAGCATATTCCTCGCCGATTCACGCCCACTCGCCGCTAAACCCTTTGGGCACCAGCAGCACATCACGGTCCAGCCCCTCGACCGATTTGCGCCCGCACAGCGCCATCGTCAGGTCCAGCTCGCGGTGGATCACCTCAAGCGATTTGGTCACGCCCGCCTCGCCCATCGCGCCCAATCCGTAAGTATATGCGCGACCAATATAGGTGCCCTTCGCCCCCATCGCCATTGCCTTCAGCACGTCCTGACCGGACCGGATGCCACTGTCAAAATGCACCTCGACCTTATCGCCGACAGTATCCAGAATAGGCCCCAATGCCCGGATCGCGCTAAGCGCGCCATCCAATTGTCGCCCACCATGATTAGACACAATAATCGCATCCACACCAACCTTGGCGGCCATTTTGGCGTCTTCGACATCCAGTATCCCCTTCAAGATCACCTTGCCGCCCCACATCTTTTTGAATTGGGCTATGCGCTTCCAGTCCAGCGTTTGGTCAAAGGCGCTTGCCGTCCATTCCGACAGGCTCGACGGGTCCGTCACCCCCGCTGCGTGGCCAACAATATTGCCAAAAAACCGCCGCTTGGTGCCCAGCATACCAAGGCCCCATTGCACCTTGGTCATCATGTTGGCGATGGATTTCACCGTCAGCTTGGGCGGGGCGGACAAACCGTTTTTCAAATCCTTGTGGCGCTGGCCCAATAGTTGCAGATCGACCGTGATCACGATGGCCGAACAATTTGCCGCCCTTGCTCGGTCAAACAGCCGCTTCATGAAATCGTCGTCCTTCAGGGTGTAGACCTGAAACCAGAACGGCTTGGTTGTGTTTTCGGCCACATCCTCGATCGAACAAATCGACATTGTCGAAAGAGTAAACGGCACCCCGAATTTCTCCGCCGCTTTGGCGGCCTTGATCTCGCCATCCGCGCATTGCATCCCCGTCAAACCCACTGGCGCCAACGCCACAGGCATTGACACATCTTCGCCAATCATCTGCGTTGCCGTGCTGCGATTGGTCATGTCCACCGCCACCCGTTGGCGCAGGCGGATCAGGTCAAAATCGGACGTGTTTTCGCGAAATGTCTGCTCGGTCCAACTGCCGCTTTCGGCATAGTCATAAAACATCTTGGGCACGCGGCGTTTGTATATCTTCTTCAGATCAGCGATTTCGGTAATAACGGCCATCGTGCTTGCTCCTCAAGGTCTGTCACCCAACATATGCCGCCAATGCCGCGCATATTTCAAGAGGGCTAAATCGTATCCACTCGTCCTGAGTATACCTCGACAATATGCACATCAGCCTTAGCCGCCAGTTCTGCAATCTCGCGGTTTTGATCCTCGCTCAACACGCCACCCTCGGGCGCATTGGCAATTGACGCCAACGCCACATCACGGGCTTCTTCAAAGGCCCCGCGCCGCCCCGAGGCCTCGTAATCATCGCGCCCGTCCCGTTGAAATACCTGCGGGATAAACTGGTCCCGACATTGGCTAACCGTATGGTCACTGTCCAGAAAATGCCCGCCGACACGGATTGACGACAGCTCGTCCCAGTTCAAGCTGGCCTCGTCAATTTCTGGCGAGCGCATAAACCGGCGCACCATCGCGCCCACCTCGTTGTCCAGCACCGCCTGAACTGGCGAAAACACGGTGGCACATTCCAGCTGGCCAACCCCGCCCAGAATATCGGCCCCCGAAAGCGCCACATTCTGCATCAGCAGCGCGCGTTCCGCCATCGACTGGTGATCCGCATCCGGCGTGTCCGAGCCAGAGCCATAGGTGTGCGCCATCATCCCGAAACTTTTCATCAACTGGATCGACATATTCGCCGCCTGCATCGCCTCGACTGATGACTGCAGCGCCGACCCTGTGCGCATGTCCAGCGTGAACATCAGCGGCGTGGCGATCACTGGCGTTCCAGGCGCAAGGATATGCGCCATCGTCATCATCCCCAGAATTTCTGCCGCCGCCATTAAGGCCATCGCAGGCACCGACAAAGGTGCTGTGCCACCGGCGGAGGGCAACGAACAGGCATGGATCGGCACACCATATTTGCCCGCCTGAATGATCACCTCGGTATCCATGTATTTGAACTCTAGCGGAGTGAACGAGCAGGTGATCACCGAGGTTGAGGGCCGCGCTCGCAAGTTATCTTCCCCCCCCGCCGCAATCACCGCGATCTTCATCAGGTATTCGATGTTTTCCTTTTGATAGGGTTGCATCCAGACGTGTTTATAGGTGTTGGCTGTGATCTTGGCAAAGCTGTGAATATCCGCCGTCACCTCGGGCACCCCGTGCACAAAGGGATGCGCAATGAACCCGACCTGATCCAGATCATTGGCCACCGCAGCAATCTCGCCCGCCGCCTGCAAATCCATGTTGCGGTAGCTGGCGTCACGCGGGTCAACATAGCCATGTCCCCCCGTGCCGGTGCGCAGGATAAAGCCCTTGTCAGGGCGCGGTACTTGCATGTCGAATTCTGGCTTGCGGCCTGCGAACAATGCTGATTTCGGCGTGGCAGCCAGTGCTTCTTCAACCAGCTTTCGGGGGAGCCGGATGCGTCCGGCCTCAGAACCTTCCTTGGCTCCGGCCTTAAGGAACGCCGCTTTGGCCGCAGGATGCACAACCATCACGCCGTAATCAGCCAACAACGCGAAGGTGCGTTCCTGCATATAGGCCATGCGGTCGGCGTTCAAAAACCCGAACGTGGGGCGCGCTGCAAAGACGCTGTCCATTGAAAACGCATCTGCCGGTTTAATGGTCTTTGGCGGGTTCTTGCGCCCGCGCCGTTTGGGCCGTGTGGTGGGGGTGTTACCAGTCATGTCCATACCTCCTGAATAATCAGTTTCGATATGGCACACACCGTTTCGCGCTCACTGCCTGCCGACTTGAGCAAGGGGAGCGTAGCGGGCGAGCCGTATTCTGGCAATTACTTTCAGGATCAAGGCCTCTTTGCGCCCCATTCCAACCACGCGCGCTCTTTATTACTAAGCAATTCGGAAATGCGTACATCATAAGCAGTAATATCCGCATCCGTTAATGGGCCCAACCATTTATTCGACGTTCCGCTATCAAAAAAGTCGGCATCATTGTCCCAAAACCCCTGTCCCGCTGCGACCGCAAATCTGTTAGCGTTGGATTTCATGTTCTTGAATGACGCCGCATCCACCAGTTTCGCCATATGTTCAGGCGAATGCGAAATGCCTATATGGTCAGCAATCTTGCTAAATACACCCGCGAGGTCGCGCTTCATATCCGCAAAGTGCAAGCGTAAGAAGTTCTGGCGCTGCTCAAACATAAGGGCTGATCGATAGTGATCAACAATTGACGTAAGACTTGCGCCATCGTGATGCTTACCTTCAAGAAAAATCTTGAACCCCGTTGAAATGTCGTCAGGGTAAATATCGGATAACACAGTCTCTTTCATATGATACACATGTTTTCGAAACGAAAAATGCACATCAATCGGGTGGCGATAAACCGAAATATACCGAAGCTCTGACCAAATCGGGATACCATCCAAAGGTGTGTGGGTTTTCAGTTGCCGCTGATTGGTCTGGGCCTGCCAATTCTGCAAAATCTCGTCTTGGCCATCAAATGTGATGTCGATCCATGGGGCTTTGTTTGAAACATCAGCATCCACATCTGGATCACCCGAAATCAAAAGTGCCAAAACTCCCTGCGTCCAAGTGCTTCCTGACTTGGGCGGTGAGGACAGAACAACATCTCCCTTACATGGCGTGATAGACTGCCAGCGAGAGGGATCAGAAATTTTACCGCTATACCGTTTGCGTGCCGGTTCAAATTCGCCCATCATTGATGAAAGTCAAATATAGTGCAAATCACGCCTTTGTCTCCATCTCCCACAACGCCGCGACCCCGTCATACAGCCGCTGCATGATCTGCATCTCGCTCACGCCCAGCCGTGCGGATGGTGATATATCGACCAGACCGTCCGCCCCCGCATCCGAATGCTCGCCGCCTGCCCCGCGCACTGCTAGGCCGAGTTTTTTGGCTTCAAGCGTAATGGTTGTCAGATCAGTGCCGCCCTTGGTCAGACGTGGCAGCTTCATGTGCAGGCTAGAGCGCATACCCGCCCCCAGATTGGTCGGGCAGGACGCCACCGCGCCGTATTTGTCCGACATGGCAAAATCGGGCAGCAGCCCCTCTAGAATCTCGAGCCCGCTGTGCAGACGCCCGAACAGCGCATTCAGATCGCCGCCGGTCTGCATCGACATGATGCGCAGGTGGTCCTCCTCGCCGACCCAGACCAGAAAACCCTGATCTGCCGACACATACATGCCGCGCCCATAGGGCCAATCGCCCGAAATACCCGCCACGTTCAGATATTTGTCGTTGCTCATATCCTTGAACATCTGGTGCGCGGCCACGCGGCGGTCGTATTCCGCGCTATCAATTTCATAAGGCGAACTCGGCGTGATCGACAGATACTGGCCGCCAAATTCGGGGTTCTCTGCCAGCTTGGCAAAAGCCGCAGCGGCAACCTCCTCGAATGCCACCCGTTGCTCTTTGGTCATCGCACCGGGCAACGGAAAGCTGGCAACATTACGCGCCACCCGCACCCGCATCGAGACCTCTTTCAGCTTGGCATCAATCGCGCCCAGATCACAGACCTTGGCCGTCGTGTCCCAATCATGGGGCTGGGAAATCGGGGTGCCGTCAGCAATCCCGTGAAAATCGCGGATCAGCAGATCAAAGAACGGTGCAAAGTCATCGTAATCCTGCGGGTCCATCGCATAGGCGCCCATGTTGCTATTGGCATTCTCGACGCCGGACGCGATGATTTTGCGAAACCGCGCTTGCAGCGGGGTGGTCAGACCGTTGTAAAAGGCCACGTCAAAATGGCGGGCCATCAGGTTGTTGGGGTTGGATTGCTTGATTTCTGCGATCCGCGCGATCAGTTGCTCGTCCGTCATGGTTGCTCCTATTTATCTGGCGCGCCTCTGTTCTTTTACCCCCGATGCGCCCCGTCCGACAGGGTTTTCACAAACGCCAGCACGTCGGGCACGCTGTCGCCTGCTGCAATCTTGGCGATAATGGCTGATCCAACGACCGCACCATCCGCAACCTTCGCCACCTCTTGGGCGGCCTCGGGTGTGTTGATACCAAAGCCGACAATCACAGGTATATCGGTTTTTGCCTTGATCCGCGCCACTTCGGGGCCAACATCGGCCGCCTCGGCCTCGGCCGATCCGGTGATGCCATTGATCGACACGTAATAAAGAAAGCCCGAGGTGTTTTGCAGCACTTTGGGCAAACGGGCATCATCCGTGGTCGGGGTCGCCAACCGGATAAAGTTCAACCCCGCCGCCTGCGCTGGAATGCACAATTCGCTGTCTTCTTCAGGGGGGAGGTCAACGATGATCATCCCGTCGATACCGGCTGCTTTGGCATCCTCCAGAAACTTGTCGACCCCGCGATTATAGATCGGGTTGTAATACCCCATCAACACAATCGGCGTCACGTCATCGCCTTTGCGAAACTCCCGCGCCATCTCAAGCGTGCGTTCCAGCGTCATGCCTGCTTTTAGCGCCCGTTGCCCTGCCAATTGAATCGTCGGGCCATCCGCCATCGGGTCGGTGAACGGCAAGCCCAGTTCGATCACATCCACCCCCGCAGCGGGCAGGCCTTTGACGATTTCCAGCGAGGTGTCAAAATCCGGATCCCCCGCCATGATATAGGACACAAACGCCTTTTTGCCTTTGGCTTTCAGTTCGGCGAATTTGCGGTCGATCCGTGTCATCTGGGCGTCCCTTTTATTGAATACGCCCTGATGTGCCTAAATTTCCGCCCAATTGCAATCCTTCAGCGGGACAACCCCGCCAGCATTGGTCTAAAACTTGTGATGATAACGCAATAAAACCCCGTTCACCCCCGGATTCCGTGTCGAGGTCGAGGCATTGGATTTATGCATCGCCGCAAACGATATGCTATCGCCCGAATTCAGCTCATACCCCAACCCCAGCAACAGCCTGATTTCAAAGGGTCCCCCCAGATCATTACCTGCACTTGATTCATTGAAATATCCCGGTGCGATACTGCCCTCGATATACCAGCGGTTGTCAAAATCATACACGCTCGACAGGCCAACCCCGACGAAAACATCCCCCGTGCCATGGGCCGTTACCACTCCCATATAGCTTATGCTGAAACGATTGCGGGTAAAGAACGGATCACTCTGCAATTCAAACGATGTGATCGTGCCGCTTTCTGAACTGGAGTCGTGGAATAGACTGCTGCCAGCACCCAATACCCATTCCCCGGCGGATGCCGCGGTTGTGGACACAATAAATGCCGATATTGCTAGAAATTTCCTCATGGGATCCTCCTGTGTTGAATGTGTAACTCCAATCTAGAAGCCCATGTTCAGGCAAACAATCCACCCTACTCCGAACGTGTAACGGAGTGAATTTCCGTTATTTAACAAACGTGTTACCTTAAAGTGAGCTATTGATGCCCTGATCAGGACCAGTCCGTTTTGACCGCTGGCTTGCGTCTGTTTGCCTGACCGACTAGAAGCGGCGGGAAACTGGATCAAGGATCAAGCCATGGGCTTTAAGATGGGTATCGTTGGAATGCCGAATGTCGGTAAATCCACGTTGTTTAACGCGCTTACGAGAACCGCTGCCGCACAGGCCGCGAATTTCCCGTTTTGCACGATTGAACCCAATGTCGGCGAAGTCGGTGTGCCCGACGCGCGGCTGGATACCTTGGCCAAAATCGCTGGCTCGCAAAAGATCATCCCGACCCGCATGACGTTTGTCGATATTGCAGGGCTGGTCAAAGGGGCCTCCAAGGGCGAAGGGCTGGGCAACCAGTTTCTGGCCAACATCCGCGAGGTCGACGCGATCGCCCATGTGTTGCGCTGTTTTGAGGATGGCGATGTGACCCATGTCGAGGGGCGGGTTGATCCGGTGGCCGATGCCGCCACCATTGAAACCGAACTGATGCTGGCCGATATGGAATCGATTGAAAAACGCCTGCAAGGCATCGTGCGCAAGGTGCGTGGTGGCGACAAGGAAGCGGTGCAACAGGAGCGTCTGTTGCGGGCCGCTGCCGAGGTTCTGGAAGATGGCAAACCAGCGCGCGTGGTTGACGTCGATGAAGATGACCGCAAGGTGTGGAACATGCTGCAACTGCTGACCACCAAACCGATCCTCTATGTTTGTAACGTCGAGGAAGATGCCTCGGCCAAAGGCAACGCCCATTCCGCAGCCGTGGCCGAAATGGCGGCAGCCGAGGGCAACGCGCATGTGATTATTTCAGCTCAGATCGAGGAAGAGATCAGCCAGCTAGAGCCGGATGAGGCCGAAATGTTCCTGTCTGAAATGGGGTTGGAAGAGGCTGGGTTGGACCGTCTGATCCGCGCTGGTTACGAGTTGTTGCATCTGGAAACCTATTTCACCGTCGGCCCCAAAGAGGCCCGCGCATGGACCATCAAACAAGGCACCCTTGCCCCGCAGGCCGCAGGCGTGATCCACGGCGATTTTGAACGCGGATTCATTCGGGCGGAAACCATCGCCTATGATGATTTTGTGGCGCTCAAGGGCGAGACAGGTGCCAAAGAAGCCGGTAAAATGCGCATCGAGGGCAAGACCTATGTGGTAAAAGACGGCGACGTGATGCACTTCCTGTTCAACACCTGATACCGCCTCCCGCACGACACTCCCGTGCGGGAGTTTCTCGCAAAGAATGTCCGTAAGGGCATGATGAGCATTTGAGCGGTATTTTCGCACATTTCCCCCTTGCCCCCAATGATGCTCGCCGCTAAACCCGTCGGCGGAGCTGTGGCCGAGTGGTCGAAGGCGCTCCCCTGCTAAGGGAGTAGGCGAGGAATCGTCTCGAGGGTTCGAATCCCTTCGGCTCCGCCACCAACACCCGACAACCCGTTCTCCGTTTTGGGACGTGGCCGGATTTTCTTGTTGTTTTCAAAGGTTATAGCGGTTGGGCTGTTGAGTGCTGTTCTAGCGGTCGACCCGAAATCGGTTCTCTGACCCCCGATATTCTCCAAAGCTGTTGCCTAAGTGGGTTTTGGTTCAGTTTTGTAAGTGGTTGTAAAGCAACGTAAATTAAGAACGCCCATTTTTCCGAGTTCGAATTTTCGCGCGCTGTGCGGGTGG
>NZ_JBSMEZ010000001.1:0-16055 GCF_056498605.1 Profundibacter sp. | reverse complement strand
CCCTGTCCAAGATGATTTTGGATCGTGCGCCAAGCAACATGTCCAAGGTCTATTTCGGCCAGTCCGGGTCAGATGCCAATGAAACGAACATCAAACTTGTCTGGTATTACAACAACAGTTTGGGTCGCCCGGAAAAGAAAAAGATCATCTCGCGCTGGCGTGGCTATCATGGGTCGGGCCTTATGACGGGTTCATTGACTGGGCTTGAGCTGTTTCACAACAAGTTCGATTTGCCGCTTAGCCAAGTCATCCACACCGAGGCCCCGTATTATTTACGCGGTGCCACTGCTGGCATGTCCGAAGAAGAGTTTTCAGCCGATTGCGCTGCCAAGCTTGAGGAAATGATCTTGGCTGAAGGGCCGGATACGGTTGCGGCCTTTATTGGCGAGCCGGTGCTGGGCACGGGCGGTATTGTGCCCCCGCCCGCTGGTTACTGGGCCGCCATTCAGGCCGTGCTGAGGAAATATGACATTCTGTTAATCGCAGATGAGGTTGTCACCGGCTTTGGGCGGCTTGGTAGTATGTTTGGTGCCGATCACTATGGCATTGAAGCCGATATTATCACCATCGCCAAAGGTCTGACCTCGGCTTACGCACCATTATCCGGCTCAATCATATCGGATAGAATGTGGAAAGTGCTGGAGCAAGGCACCGACGAGAACGGCCCTATTGGTCATGGATGGACCTATTCGGCGCACCCGATTGGGGCCGCAGCTGGTGTGGCCAACCTGAAACTGATCGATGAAATGGGTCTGGTGGAAAACGCGAGTAAAACCGGTGCTTACCTCAAGCAACAACTCACCGAAGCTTTTGGTGATCACCCGAACGTGGCTGAGGTCCGTGGCGAGGGCCTGATGTGTGCGGTGGAGTTTGCCGAGAGCAAATCCCTAGTAGATTTCTTCGATCCGGCCAAGAAAATCGGCTATCAAATCTCCGCCGCAATGGCCTCGCGCAATGTCATTGCCCGTGCCATGCCCCAAGGTGACATCATCGGATTTGCGCCGCCACTATGCATTACATCGGACGAGGTGGATCACGTCGTATCCGCCGCAAAAGATGCCGTGCATGAGGTGCTGGGGTAAGTTTCACAAATCGTGACGGCGTAAAGAGAATGTGCGCCGTCACATTGTATCATTAGCAATCCTGTAAGCCGTTGATCTGCCTATACCGAGTTGTTTTGCCGCCTGTCCGGGTGTCATTCCGGCCTCAACAAGTTTTTGCAAAGCCGAAACGGTTTCAGGACCCAGTTTTGGTCGTCCCGGGTTTTTGCCGTGTTTTCGAGCCGCAGCGATACCATCTCGGGTGCGTTCGGAAATCAAACGCCGCTCAAAATGGGCGATGGCCCCGAATACATGGAACACCAGTTCCCCAGCCGCGCTTGATGTATCGAGCTTTTCTTCGAGGCTGATCAGGTTGATGCCGCGTGATTTTAGATCATCTACCGTTTCCAGTAATTCCTTCAAGGATCGCCCGAGTCGATCCAATCTGATAACACACAGGCTGTCTCCGGGGCGGGCAAAGTCGATCAAGCTTGCCAACCCAGGGCGGTCGAACTTTTTGCCTGAGATGACATCTTCAAAAACCCGGATGGCTCCGGCCACTTTCAGACGTTCGGTTTGTGCCGATGTGTTTTGCTCGGATGTCGAGACGCGGACATAGCCGAGGATGTCGCCAGTTCTGGTCATTTCAGATGTCTTTTTATTGTTCGTTTTAGGGACGCGCATCAAGTGGCGCTCAAATGGGTCGCATTTGGCATTATTTCTGTCTCTTTATTTGTCCCTATATTATAGCTTGTCCCAAAACCATCAATAACATTTTGAGGACACATCATGGCAAAACGTCACCTGTTATCATCAACCGCACGGAGAAGCTTCTTTGACATCCCGTCAGATATGGCGTCACTGGAACGATACTATGTTTTGGCCACGGATGATCTTGATCTGATTGGTTCGCGGCGAGGGGCAAAAACCGGCTGGGGTTTGCTGTCCACATCGCACTGCTTCGCCATCCGGGTCAAGGTTGGCGCGACAATGATCAAATCCCGCTGGAAGTTATTCACTGGCTTTCTGAGCAGATACATGTGTCGGCCTCTGTGCTGGATATTTATGGGGCCCGTGAAAGCACCCGGGCGGCGCACCGCGTTCTTGCCACGCAGCATCTTGGCCTCAGGCCGTTTCTGAGGGCAGACTTTAGAGCTGCGCTGAAATTGGCGACACAGGCGGCGTTTGGCACAGATGAAGGTGCTGCTATTATGCGTCGCCTGTTGGCGGGTTTGTCTGAGGCCAAGCTGGTATGTCCGGGCACTGTTACACTGGAACGTATTGGGTTAGCGGGTCAGGCACGGGCGCGACGATTGGCGGCACAGGACCTGAATGATACTTTGAATGTGGATCAGCGGGCAGCATTTACGAGACCTTCTTATAAAAGACCCGTCATTGGGAATATCACGATTGTCCTGGTTGCGCGGCATGCCGCATTCGACAAGTGTGGCCAGCCTGCATGGATTGTTAGATAGGCTGAAAATTTGTTCGCGCGATAGATGCCGTCATGCCGCGCATCCGCATTACAGAATTATTGTGGGACGTGGGGCGTCACACCGGCTTTCTCGATGCCTTCATTGATTTACGCTCAGGGCGTACTAATGCCAATCCCGCCACAGTTCTGACCTCAATCCTGGCTGGGGCAACCAACCTTGGATTGGAGCGCATGGCGCAAGCCTCTAAAAATGTGAGCCACGCCCAACTGTCTTGGGCTTCAAACTGGTATCTGCGCCCTGAAACTTACAGCGATGCTCTGACGCGAATTATTGATGCCCACCACGCTTTACCATTGGCGCAAGTCTGGGGCCGTGCTGAACACACGTCTTCTGATGGGCAGTTTTTTTTGCAGCCGCGCGCAACTCAGGTGAGATCAACGCAAAGTATGGGCCCGATCCCGGACTGAAAATCTATTCATTCCTGTCTGGTCAATACGGATCATTCCACTCAAGCGTGATCGGTGCCACATCAGGGGAAGCTCCGTTTGTGCTGGACGGGCTGATGGGGAATGCCGCCCAGTTCAACCCGCTGATCCATTATGTTGATACCGGTGGTGTGTCGGATCACGTCTTTGCTCTGTTCCATCTGCTTGGCTTAAAATTGGCACCTCGCTTACGAGATTTCCCAGATCGACGGCTGGCATGTTTTGGGAAGCCAAGTGTCTGGAAAGGGTTGTCACCCCTCATGGGCAAACCGATAAACGAAGAGGTTATTCTGAGCGACTGGGATGATGTCACCCGGCTGGCTGCCAGCGTAAAAGGCGGGTCCGTAAAACCCTCAGCCTTGCTGCGAAAATTGGGAGCCTACCGCCAACAAAACCGCCTCTATCTGGCCCTCGGAAAAATTGGTCGGATTGAACGCACCCTGTTCATGCTCGACTGGATAGAAAATCCGCAGCTACGGCAGGAATGTCAGGCGGGCCTGAATAAAGGCGAAGCGCGCCACACTCTGGCAAAAGCCGTCTTTGCCCATTCTCAGGGGCGCATTAATGACCGATCTCCAGATGCGCAGCAAAAACGGGCCATGGCGCTCAACCTTGTCATTGCCGCCATCATTTACTGGAACACGATGTATATGAATAAAGCGGCAGATCATTTGCGACAGGCTGGAAAACTTCCTGACCCAAGCCTGCTAAAGCATGTCTCGCCCTTGGGCTGGATATCAACCTTACAGGCGATTATGTCTGGGATTCTGGAGCCGCTGAACGCTCAAATGAGCGCCCACTGCACCTCAGCTATGCGAGAAAGTAGGGGCTGAAGATGCAAAATCAACCAAGTTCACCAAACGTTCCTCCTTAGCGTTACTCAGCGAACAAACCTTGCGATGACACCATCCTTGTCGGCATTGGCTATGGCATCGGTATGCCGGACCTTGGCTGAGCCGCGGGGGCGTTCGCGGTGCTGACGGCTTACGTGCGCGAGTTGGGCCGGGCCTCGGGTCAGGCGGCGGATTTCAGCGGCCCGATGGCCAAACCACACCGCATGGCCACCGTGACCGGTGCCGCGATCATCGCTGTGTTTGCGCCCCTGTGGGGTAGCAGCAATCAGGTGATGATGATTGCGCTGTGGGTGATTGCCATTGGGGCGCTGGTCACCGCGATCAGACGGTCTGCACGACTTGTTTCACAGCTCAATGGCTAGCTGAATAACGGATCACGCAGTTCCACCCCGAACGGGCGTGGCATCAGGCCCGACTGGAACCACGTAACAAAGGTATAGATTGAATAGACCGGCAGGCCGGTGATTTTTCTGATTTCGGCCGCATAGGGCACCATATTAGTACACTCCAACACAATCGCACCGATGTCGTCATAACGGTCCAGCAATTCCTTTGCCGCATCCAGCAGGTCCAGACGGCAAGCGGCGAAATCCATATCGGCCTCGTCATCCAGAATGGCGCGGTTAAATTCACGCCCTCCGTCGGTGCCGACAATGGGAATATCCAGCGGAACGTTGGCGGCCATAAGATGCGCTTTGGTCATAGAAACCTTGGAAATGGTGATGACGCCAACGCGTTTGCCTTTTGGCAGCAACGCCTGCACCATAGGCACTTGCATCAGTGACGAGGTGGCAACAGGCACCTTTGCCGCCGCCGCGACTTCGTCTTGTATCAATGATAGAAACCCGCAATTTGTGGTGATCCCGTCGACGCCCGAAGCCACCAGATCCTTGGCCGCATCAACGAACAGCCGGGTTAATCCAGCTCCGCCCTTACGCACTACAGCGTCAGGCGTTGCCCCGCGCACAACACGATATTGCACCGGAAACGGCCACGTCATCGCATTGCCAATGTCGCCAATGATGCGCGGGAATTGAGTTTCCAAAATCAGGATACCAACACTGGCCCCATAAACCGTTTTACCGCCGTGTTCCGTCGTCATACCCCTGCCCCTTTAGTTTGGCACGTAAAGTTGTGAATAGGCGATGCGCACCGCTTCGGTCGCTTCCTCGGACCGTTTTGCAATGTGGTTGTGCATCGCAGCCACTGCGCGTTCCGCATCCCGCGCCACCAGCGCCGCCACCACCTCGCCGTGTTGACCGTTGTTGACCAACCGTCGTTTGGCCATATCAATCAGCCGGATATAGCGGATGCGGGCGTTCAGATTGGCCAGCATCCGGCTGAGTTCGGCATTGCCCGCAAGGTCCGTCAGGCGCATATGGAATTCCTCGTCGCATGCCACCAGTCGCTCGGTCGTGCTGTTTTCCGTTACCAACTCTATGGCTGCATCAAGGTAGTCTTG
This sequence comes from Profundibacter sp., assembly GCF_056498605.1. NCBI lineage: Bacteria > Pseudomonadati > Pseudomonadota > Alphaproteobacteria > Rhodobacterales > Paracoccaceae > Profundibacter > Profundibacter sp. The sequence goes on along the minus strand of NZ_JBSMEZ010000001.1, from coordinate 10,778 downwards.
CAACTCTTTGATATCACAATCGCTTGCGCGTTCAACAGCCAGTCGAACTGCATGGCATTCTACTGCCTGACGCGCATCATACAGGTCCAGAATTTTCTGCGGGTTTAGGGCGCAGTTGAAAAACCCCCTGCCCGTTTGAAAGGTTAAAAACCCTTCGGCGCTTAGGCGATTGAGCGCCTCGCGCACCGGTGTGCGACTTGCCCCTAAACGGCTGGCCAAAGTGCCCTCGTTGATCCGCTCCTCGGGCTTGAAATCAAAATTCATCACCATCACGCGCACCTGTTCATAGATGCTGTCAACGCTGCTGGTGCTTGTGGCCATCGGATTGTCCTCACTGTTCAAAATCAGTCATACACATAGGCTGTGAGTTGGCAATGCAGGTCTGAATAAATTATTGTATACAGTTTGGAATTCAGACGCTAGCGTTATGTAGTTCGCGGAATCACTCCGGTGGATGGGGGATAAATGACTGCCAACAAGAACACGTTGACCGGTGCGCAAGCTATGGTGCTGATGCTGCAGACCCACGGGGTCAAGCATATCTTTGGGCTGTGCGGCGACACCACCCTGCCGTTTTATGATGCCATGCGCGGACTGGATCATGGCATGACCCATGTGCTAACCCGTGACGAGCGCTGCGCCACCTATATGGCCGACGCCTATTCCCGCGTCACGGGGCGTGTTGGCGTGTGCGAAGGGCCATCGGGTGGGGGGGCGACCTACATCCTTCCGGGCCTGATCGAGGCAAATGACTCCTCCCACGCGGTGTTGGGCATCACCACAGATATCTCCGTCGCGTCCTACGGAAAATACCCCCTGACCGAGGTCGACCAAGACGCGCTAATGCGCCCGCTGACCAAATGGAACACGGTGATCAAACAGGCCGCCCACATCCCGCGTATGGTGCGCAAAGCGTTTCGCGCCATGTCGACAGCGCCCACAGGGGCGGCACATCTGGGCCTGCCCTATGACATCCAATATGACGCGGTGGATATGTCCGACATCTGGTCCGATCCTGCCTTGACCGCCTACCCCGCCTACCGCGCCACGCCAGATCAAGGGTCGATCGAGGCCGCAGTTGACGCAATCCTCTCCGCCAAATCGCCGCTGATCATTTGCGCAGGCGGTGTGGTGATTTCTGGGGCGTCCGAAGAACTGGACCGGCTGACCACACGGCTCGATATCCCCGTCGCCACCTCGATTTCAGGCCAAGGCAGTTTGGCCGAAACCCATGCGCAATGTCTGGGCGTGGTCGGGTCGAACGGCGGCACCGACGAAACGTGGGCATTGATGGAAGCCGCCGATCTGGTGGTGTTCATGGGCTGTCGTGCGGGCTCTACCACCACTTCGCGGTGGGAGGCCCCGAAACAAGGCGCGCGGATCGTACATTTTGATGCGGACCCGATGGTGATTGGCGCAAACTACCAGACCGAAGTCGGCGTGGTGGGCGATTTGAAAGCCGCGCTAAGCGCGGTGAACGCAGAGCTGGACAAACGCGGCCAAGGGGCCACGACGTTCGGCGGTGCGGCAGCGGTGACCGAGGCCAAGAAGCGCAAGTTTGAAGCCTTCGATGCGCTGGCCACAAGCAACGAGAGCCCGATCCGCCCCGAACGGGTGATCGCCACAATGATGCAGGTGTTGCCACAGGACGCGACCATCCTGTCCGACCCCGGCACCTCCTGCCCCTATTTCTCGGCCTTTTACCAGCTGCCAATGTCAGGTCGCAGGTTCATCACCAACCGTGCGCATGGGGCCTTGGGTTATTCACTCAGCGCCGCCCTTGGTGCTTGGTATGGGCGGCCGGATAGCAAGGTTGTGGCGATGATGGGCGATGGGTCATTCGGGTTCACAGTGGGCGAACTTGAAACCGTGGTGCGGGTGGGCGCGCCGATCACCTATATCGTGTTTTCCAACGCATCCTTTGGCTGGATCAAGGCCAGTCAGGAATGCGATGTCGGGGCGCGGTATTATAACGTCGATTTCAACCGTACCGATCACGCCAAAATCGCCAGCGCTTACGGGGTGAAATCATGGACTGTTTCCGACCCTGCCGATCTGCCCCGCGTGATGCGCGAAGCGATAGAGTTTGACGGCCCGACGCTGATTGATATCATCACCCAACCGCTTGAAGAAACCCGCGCGCCCGTGCGCCGCTGGATGGGATGACGTCGTGAAAACCGCACAAAATATCGCTGTAATCGGGGCTGGCATCGTCGGGGTGTCCACCGCAATATGGCTGATGCGGGCCGGAAAAACCGTCACCCTGATTGACCGCGCCGCCCCCGGTGAAGGCACCTCGCATGGCAACGGCGGCGTATTGGCGTCCTGCGCAATGGTGCCAGTTACGACACCGGGGCTGGGCATGAAGGGACCAAAACTGTTGCTGGATCGCACTTTCCCGCTGTTCCTGCGCTGGACCTATCTGCCGCGCCTGTACCCGTGGCTGCGCAAATATATGGGGTATGCCAATGACAGCGATACGCGCCGCATTGCCAAGGGGCTGACCACCATTGTCGCCGACAGCGTTGAACAACACGAGGCACTGGCAAAAGGCACATTGGCCGAGAAATGGCTGAAGCTGTCAGATTACACGTTCGCTTACACGGATCGTGCCGCATATGAGGCCGACGCTTATGTCTGGGGCTTGCGCAAAATTGCTGGTTTCACACCAGAAATCATCGAAGGCGACGCGGTGCATGAATATGAGCCTGCGCTGGGGCCTGACTTCAAATTCCTTGCGGTGATGAAGGGACATGGCCACATCAGAGACCCCGGCGGATATGTCAAAGATCTGGCGCGTGAATTCGAGAGCATGGGCGGCACCATCCTGCGCACCGAAGTTCAGGATTTTGATCTGGTAGAAGGCGTGGTGCGTTGTGTGACCACCGGTCAGGGTGAAATACCTTGTGACGCGGCGGTGCTGACGACCGGCGTCTGGTCAAAATCGCTGGCCGATAAACTGGGCCTGAATGTGCCGCTGGAATCCGAGCGCGGCTATCACATCATTTTCAAAAACCCGAACCAGCAGCTCAAGACTCCGCTGATGATCACCACAGGAAAATTCGTCGCCACGCCAATGGCCGATGGCTTGCGCTGTGCGGGGATTGTCGAATTTGGCGGGCTAAAGGCTGGTGCCTCCAAAGCCCCGCTAAAATTCCTGCGCCGTGCTGTAGCCCAAGCATTTCCTGACCTGACCTATGACGACAGCATCGAGTGGATGGGCCACCGCCCTGCCCCCGCCGACAGCCTGCCGTTGATCGGCGAAATCGGGCGCACGGGTGTCTTTGCCGGATTTGGCCATCATCACATAGGGTTGACAGGTGGCCCAAAAACAGGCCGCATGATTGCGGACATGATCACACGGGGGGAATCGAATCTGAATACTGCCCCGTTTGACCCACAACGATTTAGCAAATGACGCCGAACAATGGTGCGTTGCTATGAACGATTACGATTAACCAAAGGGAGAACGACGATGAAGAAAACACTGAAAACACTGGCGGGTTCCGCCACGATTGCGGCCACTGCGGCCCTGTCGGCTGCCCCCGTGATGGCCGAAAAATGGGATATGCCACTGGCCTATTCCGCCACCAACTTCCATTCGGCCACAGCGGCTGAATTTGCATCCTGCGTCACCACCGGTACCGGCGGCGAGATTGAAATCGTCACACATCCGTCGGGATCACTGTTCAAAGGCGGCGACATCAAACGCGCCATTCAAACCGGTCAAGCGCCGATTGGCGAGCGCCTGTTGTCCGGCCACCAGAACGAGAACGCGATCTTTGGTGTGGATTCCATTCCATTCCTGGCCACCTCTTTCGATGACGCGGCAAAACTGTGGAAAGCCGCCAAACCGACGCTGACAAAGGTGCTGGCTGACCAAAACCTGACACTGCTTTATTCGGTGCCATGGCCACCACAGGGGTTGTATTTCAAGAAAGAAGTGAACTCGGTTGCTGATATGGCCGGCATCAAGTTCCGCTCCTACAATAGCGCCACCGCACGTCTGGCAGAATTAACAGGAATGTTGCCGGTGTCGGTTGAAGCGGCCGAAATCAGCCAAGCCTTTGCAACGGGAGTTGCCGAAGCAATGGTTTCGTCCGGCTCCACCGGTTATGACCGCAAGGTCTGGGAAAGCCTGACCCATTTCTACGAGGTCGACGCATGGCTGCCGCGCAATTACATCATGGTGAATTCCGATGTTTGGGCCGCGACAAGTGACGCCAATAAAAACGTCATCAATGCATGTGCGACATTCGCTGAATATGCAGGCACCTGGCGGTCCAAGGAATACACTGGTTTCACCCTGCAAGGCTTGCGTGACGGTGGCATGACCGTCGGGCCAGCAGGTGACGCGCTGGTGGGCGAGCTGAAAGATATCGGTGCCACTATGACGGCTGAATGGCTGGAAGCGGCGGGGGCAGAAGGTGCCTCAATCGTCGATGCGTTCAAGGCGATGCAATAAGCCAAATGATTGGGGCCGCACTATTGGGTGCGGCCCTACTTCTTTCTAAACGGGGGATATGGTTTTGCAAAAATCAATACGCACAGGTCTGGACCTGCTTTATGAATTTTCGGGCATCATGGCGGCCCTTAGCCTGATCGCCATTCTATTTCTGATTGTCGTTCAAATGCTGGCCCGCTGGACTGGCGAAGTTTTCCCCGGTGCGCCCGATTACGCCGGTTATGCGATGGCTGCGGCCTCGTTTCTGGCCTTTGCCAGCGCGCTGAACAAAGGTGCCCATATCCGCGTGTCGATTGTGCTGAACATGCTGCCCAAGCGCGCCCGCTGGTTTCTGGAAATCTGGTGCTTTGGCGTCGGCACCGCAATTGCATGGTATTTCGTGTTTTACGCCCAGAAATTTGCCTATTGGTCATGGAAATTCAACGACATTTCCCAAGGACAGGATAAAACCGCGCTGTGGATACCCCAAAGCCTGATGGTGATCGGTGCTGTGATCTTTGCGATTGCCCTGACCGATAACCTGATCAGCCTGCTGTTTAAAGGCCACCACCGGATCGTCCGTGAGGGCGATGAAAGCTATTCGGAGTAATCGGCATGGAAAACGTATCAATCATCATTCTGTTTTTGTTCGTTCTGTTCACGCTGCTTGGGTCCGGCGTCTGGGTCGGGCTGGCCCTGATGGGGGTTGCATGGTTCGGGATGGAAATGTTCACCACGCGCCCCGTCGGCGACGTGATGCTGACCACGATCTGGACGTCATCGTCCAGTTGGACCCTGACCGCCCTGCCCCTGTTTATCTGGATGGGTGAAGTCCTGTATCGAACCCGATTATCCGAGGACATGTTCCGCGGGCTATCGCCGTGGATGGCGCGCCTGCCAGGCGGATTGGTGCACACCAATATCGCGGGCTGCACCGTGTTTGCCGCTGTGTCCGGATCATCGGCCGCCACGCTGACCACGGTCGGCAAAATGTCGATCCCCGAACTGCGCAAACGCAACTATCCAGAAAAAATGATCATCGGCACATTGGCGGGCGCTGCCACGCTGGGCCTGATGATCCCGCCCTCGCTGACCCTGATTGTTTATGGCGTTACGATCAACGAAAGCATCACCAAGCTGTTCTTTGCCGGTATTCTGCCGGGTATCGTTCTGGCGTCGATGTTCATGGGGTATGTGGCGATCTATTCCAAGGTGGCCAAGGACTGGAACCCGACGCCTGAGCCCAAAATGACCTTCCGCGAGAAGATTGAAAACTCGCGGTTCTTATTGCCGGTGATCAGTCTGATCGTGGTGGTGATCGGTTCGATGTATCTGGGCTATGCCACCGCCACCGAGGCCGCCGCCTTTGGCGTTATCGGCTCAATGCTGCTCGCCGCAGGACAGCGTTCATTGACGTGGAAAACCTTTACCCAAGCCCTGATGGGCGCCACACGGACCTCGGCGATGATTGCGCTGATTTTGGCGGGGGCATCGTTCCTGTCATTGTCTATGGGGTTCACCGGATTGCCGCGCGGGTTGGCCGATATGATTGGCCAATGGGATCTGACACGCTTTGAACTGCTGATGGTGTTGCTGGTGTTCTACATCATTCTGGGGATGTTTCTGGACGGAATCTCGTCAGTAGTGTTGACCATGGCCGTGGTGGAGCCAATGATCCGCGACGCGGGCATTGACCTGATCTGGTTCGGTATTTTCATCGTTGTGGTGATCGAAATGGCGCAGATTACGCCGCCCATCGGGTTTAACCTGTTTGTGCTGCAAGGTATGACAGATCACGAAATGGGGTTTATCGCCAAGGCCGCAATTCCAATGTTCCTGATCATGGTTCTGATGGTGTTTGTTCTGGTCCTGTTTCCAGAACTGGCAACCTACCTGCCCGATAATATGCGAACGATCAACTCGAGATAGCGCGCCTATCTCGAGCATTCCGTAATTTTTCCATATGTTTTAGTATGGCTTCTTATGTGTAGGGAAAATCCTGTAATCTACTGATGGAGTCCCGTCCAAAAACGCGCTAGCGGTCAACCTGATATTGGCCACCGTGCAACCGGACGGGCCACGGATCAGGCAACACATAAGAAGAATGCGGGATATGAACGAGGTCAGAGAAAATCTGTCGGTGCTTTTCGTGGGCAACATTGGTCACAAGCTGCCTAAAATTAACAATACCAAATTTTGCACCTATGATGAATTGTCCGCTGAATTCCTTTTGGATAGGCAGCCCGATATCAGCCTGTCCCCGCTGGTTAGCGCCCATTTTGATATGATGGATCTGGCCATCAGGCTGGATCATCTGAACTTTGTGGGGCGCGTCAGGGCGATAACCCCGCCCCTACCCGACCCCGGTCTGATTTTACGCGAAATCAGGTTCGAATGTCCGGCGCTGGATTTCGATCTGATCGAAGTTTCGTCAGTGCAAAAATTGTGGTGCGTTTAAGATAAGACTTGGCATGGTTGGGTGTTTTCCTAACCGGAAAAACTGTCGAGGATCGGGCAGTCCGGCCGATTATCACCACGGCATTCCTTGGCCACGCGGGCCAATTCGTCACGTAGTTTGTGCAGCTCTTCCAGCTTTTCGTCAATCTGTTCCAGACGCGTTAGCGCCATTGCTTTTACATCGCGGCTCGAGCGGAATTTATCCTGATACAACCCCAGCAATTCACGGCAATCTTTGACCGAAAAATCAAAGGCACGGGCGCGGCGAATAAAGGTCAGTTTGCTGACCTCAGGCGCACCGTATATCCGGTACCCCGCCTCACTGCGCCCCTGTGGTTCGACCAGACCAATGTCGGCGTAATAGCGCACGGTTTTGACTGGCAACCCCGCCTGTTCTGCAGCTTGTCCTACGTTCATAATGCCCTCCAAAACCTTCCATTTACTGGAAAGTGTAGTGGCTGTATACGACCGGATCAACTGTGTTATTTTTCCGGTATCAACCCGCGCGGCGAAAACCGCAAAACCAACAACAGGATCAGCCCCATCGTCAGCAACCGCATATGCGCAACACTGTCCAGCAGATGTGCCTTCAGGGCTGACCCTTCGGCCATTGGCGATGTAATCACCTGCATCAGCCACGCGCCCATCGGCTCGACCTCGACCCACAGGAACCAGATCAGAAACCCGCCCAGAACAGCCCCCCAGTTATTGCCGGAACCACCAACAATCACCATCACCCAGATCAGGAAAGTATAGCGCAACGGCTGATACGAACTGGGGATCAACTGACCATCCAGCGTCGCCATCATCGCGCCGGCAATGCCACAGACGGCGGACCCCAGAATGAAGATTTGCAAGTGCCGCGCGGTCACGTCTTTGCCCATTGCTTCGGCGGCGACCTCGTTATCGCGGATCGCCCGCATCATCCGGCCCCACGGTGAATTCAACGCCTTTTGCGTGAGCCACAGGATCATCAGCAACACGACAGTGAACAGCAATGAGTAGCCCAGTTTGACGTAAAGCGTTGACGCCATAACCGGATCCAGACCCAATGATGACGCGCTTTCAACAAAGCTAGCGCTGTTTTGCAAATCAATCTCGTAGGGCACAACGGGGGCGGGTCGCGGGATGCCGATCACGTTTTTCACACCGCGGCTCAACCAGTCTTCGTTCTTCATCACGGCCACAACAATTTCGGCAATCCCCAGCGTCGCAATTGCCAAATAATCTGACCGCAAGCCCAATGCGGTTTTACCGATGATCCACGCAGCCCCAGCGGCCAAAATGCCCCCTACAGGCCAAGCAAACAACACCGGCAAACCCAGCCCGCCCAGATAACCCGTTGTCGCCGGTTTAACGGATTCGATCGCATCAACCGCCGGATCAAGCACCCAGCGGTAAACGAAGAACCCGCCAATCAGCAGCGCCATTGTGGCAATGGAGCGCGCCCGCCCCGCCGCCATCCGGCCCCGCATCAGGATCGTGGCAACGATGGTCAGCGCCCCCAGCACCAGTGCCAGCAGCACCCGAAAACCGCCCGCCGAAACGGCCTCGGTTGTGGGGGGCATGGCGATCAGCACTGTCGCCAATCCGCCAAGCGCCACAAAGCCCATGATGCCGATATTGAACAATCCGGCAAAGCCCCATTGCAGGTTCACCCCCAGCGACATAATCGCCGAGACCAGACCCATGTTCAGGATCACCAGCGCGGTGTTCCAGCTTTGCATGAAACCGACCAGCAGGATCATCACGCCAACGGCTGCAAACAGCCCGATATTTCTCCAATTCACGCTCATACCGATTTCCCCTTAAACAGCCCTGTCGGTTTGAACAGCAGCACGATGATCAGAATGGCAAAGGACACCGCGAATTTGTAATCGGTCGATAGCAGTTGCACCAACCCGCTGGGGTCCAGACTATCGGGCGCCAGATACGTCAGCACCTTTTTCCACGCATAGGTTATGGTGACCTCGGAAAAAGCGATCACAAAGCCGCCCGCGATGGCCCCGATCGGGCTGCCCAGCCCGCCGACGATGGCGGACGCGAAAATCGGCAACAACAGTTGGAAATAGGTGAACGGTTTGAACGATTTATCCAATCCATACAGCACGCCCGCGATGGTGGTCAGCGCGGCCACGATCAGCCAGACATACATCACCACCCGTTCAGGGTTGATGCCCGACAGCAGCGCCAAATCCTCGTTATCGGAAAACGCCCGCATGGATTTGCCAGTGCGGGTGCGGTTCAGGAACCAGAATAGCGCGATCACCACGATGATGGCGGTGACGATGGTGATACCTTGCGAGGTTTTGAACGCCAGCCCTTCGTTCAAACCCGACCATTCCTTGAATTCCCGCGCCTTGATGATAAACCGCTGCCCATCGGCAAAGCGTTGATCGCCCGGCCCAATGATGAACCGAACCAGCCCGTTCATGATGAACATCACGCCCATTGATACGATCACAAGGATCACCGGCGCGGCCTTTTGTTTTCGGTAAAACCTGTAAACCACGCGGTCGGTGAACAGCAGCAACAGCGCGGTGCCCGCAATGCCGAACGGCAGCGCCAGCAGGGCTGTGGGCAATGGGCCAAGGTTGATGCCCATGCTCTGGAACCACCATGTAAACAGAATGGTCACCATCGCGCCGAACGCCATGGTGTCGCCGTGGGCAAAGTTGGAAAAGCGCAGGATGCCGTAGATCAACGTGACCCCCAGCGCGCCCAGAGCCAGCTGACTGCCATAGGCAATCGCAGGGATCAGGACGTAGTTTGAAAGGGCCACGATGGCGTTTAGGAAGTCCAATTCAACTCTCCAATCTTATGCATTTTCCACTGTATTGGCTCGGAGCGGGTGCTCCTAAGATCACAGTGTTGCGGCTATGAATTGCCTCACCCGTATTTAAGATGGTAGTGGATTGAACCGCACCAGTGGGAAGTGATTCAATAAATGTAAGTGCCTCATATCCGTTGTGAACAAGCACTGGTGAAAGTCCACTATTTCCAATCATAAAAGCATCCTTAGTAATAGTATCTAACAAAAATTTGAAACTAAATTCAGTGGCTTCGCAATACTCAACATCAACACATACCATTTCGAATTTGCATTCATATTCTATAGCCTCAGCGCTCCCAAGCTTAGGTATAATTACTAGCAACATAACAAGCCAAAAGGTTTGTTTCATGACCTCATCCCCCCAAAAAACTTCTGCGCACTTCGGGATCGTCCAGCAGCGCTTGGCCCGTGTCGGTGAACCGGTTGCGCCCCTGCACCAGAACGTAACCCTTGTCGGCGATCTCCAATGCTTGTCGGGCGTTTTGCTCGACCATCAGAATCGAAATGCCGCTGCGCGCCACCTCGATGATCCGGTCGAACAATTCGTCCATCACAATCGGCGAAACGCCGGCTGTGGGTTCGTCCAGCATCAGCACTTGTGGCTGGGTCATCAGCGCACGGCCAAAAGCGACCTGCTGGCGTTGCCCGCCAGACAGTTCGCCCGCCGCTTGCAGCCGTTTGTCGCGCAGGATCGGGAACAGCTCATAAACTTGCTCTATCGTCTGTTGGATATCATCGCGACGCAGAAAAGCGCCCATTTCCAGATTTTCCTCGACCGTAAGCGAGGTAAACACGTTGTTATTCTGCGGCACAAACCCCATGCCCGCTTTAACGCGGTCTTGTGGGGAAAGGGCGGAAATATCGTTCCCATCCAGCATCACGCGGCCTTTGTGGATGTCCAGCATCCCGAAGACCGCCTTCATCGCCGTGGATTTACCAGCCCCGTTCGGGCCAACAATCACGGCGATCTCACCTTTTTCAACAGCGATGGTACAGTCATGCAGAATATCCGCACCGCCATAGCCGCCAGTCATATTTTCACCG